>JAFQPV010000049.1 GCA_017411585.1 Clostridia bacterium
CTCTACGCATCCGACCGCGATGCGGAGGGCTATCCGCAGCTGTATATCGTAAAGATGAAATAATTTTACTCAAAAATTTTAAGGAGGTAAAGTGTATGAAAAAACTGATTTCCATGCTGCTGGCTATGGTGATGCTGTTGTCCTGTTTAGGTGGCATCAGCGTGCTTGCGGCAGAAGAAGAGGTCACCACCGTTTTTAACATCACATTTGAAAACGGCACGGTCGGCTCGCAGCCGGTTAAGGGCGTATTTTTAGACACCATCAGCTCCGTTACGGAAAATACGGGCTCCAAAAACCTTGTCCGTGTTGCAGAGGTAGACGGCAACAAGGTTGTACATATGGAGTGTAAGCCGGAGGCGGAAAAAGGCGCCGGTATTCGCTTAAACCGCGCCATTGACCTGACCGGCTACACCAATTTAACCGTTTCCTTCCGCATCAAATCCAATGGCGCGGGCGGCAACCTGCGCTTGTATACGACCGATGACGCAGGCTCTGCGATGACAACGGTTGTTTACGGCGATGCACCAAAGGATTGGACGGATGTAAAGGTTGAATTCGATTTTGAAGACAGAACCTATAAGACCACAGCAGACGGCAAGGTGACAGCGCGAAATGTGGACCTCAAAATGGGCTTGCCGGCGACGGCACAGCTGCGTTTTATGACAAGCAACCTTACCCCGGGCACCGGCGTGTACATCGACGATATCGTTGTGACCACCACGGACAAGCTGGCAAAGGATTGGGGTCCGCTTACGGGCAACAATCAGGTCGATTTTTCCAAGGTCAAGCCTGAAAAAGAGCTCGGTCCGGACAGCTTTGTCAACAACTTAAAGCAGCATCCGCGCGTGTTTGTGCGCGATTGGGATGAAATGCGCGCAAAGATTGATGCCACCTATGAAACCAGACAGTGGTATGCCAACCTCAAGAAAACGGCAGACCAGGCGCTTGTAAGTGCAACAACGAAGCATGTTGTCAGCGCAAACGGTAATGTTTTGAACTCTGCACGAACGGGCAGAGACAGAATTCAGGCACTCGCCTTTGTATACAAAATGACAGACGACAAGCGCTATCTCGACAAGGCATACACAGAAATGGTCGAGATGGGCGACTGGCCGGATTGGTCGGCATTTATTTCCGACCTGGTAACAGCAGAAATTCTGCAAGGCTATGCAGCCTGCTATGACTGGCTCTACGACGATTTAACTGCAGAGCAGAAGCAAACGATTATAGATATTCTCAAAAAGATGGCATTCCCGACATTTATTTATCACTACGAGGATGCTACGAGCTGGAATGTAACGACGATTTCCATCAACTGGAACCCGGTATGTAACACAAGTAACATTATGGCGGCACTTGCGATTGCAGACGAGGAGCCGGAGCTTGCAGAATATATTTTGGAAAAAGCACCGCCGAGAATTCAGAACGCACTTGCACCGTATGCGCCGCAGGGTGCATATCCGGAGGGCGTGTCCTATTGGGATTACGGCACAACCTTCGTGGTTTATGGCAACGACTTAATGGAAAATGCGTTTGTTGATGGCTTTACCGTGCCGGATAATTACCTGCACTGGAAAGCGCCGGGTATGGCAGATACCTGCGACTATGCGATTTATTTCGATGGCCCGGCAGGGCGCTTTGACTACGGCGACTGCGCGGGCGGCCACACAAGCTGTGAAATCATGTACTGGGCAGCAGACCGCTTCAACAAGCCGCACTATGCATGGCGTCAGGATGCCATCCAGCGCGAAACCGGAAAGTACTTAAGCGGCTATCCGGCAATTACATCGCTTTGCTGGTATAATCCGGACAATGCGTATTTAGAGCCGGGTGCATTCCCGCTCGATAAGTTCTACTATACCGAAAAGGATGAAAAACGTTTGAACGGCGTAGCGATGCGCTCGAGCTGGGAAAACTCTTCTGCACTCTATGCTGCAATGCAGGGCGGCTACAACCAGGCAAATCATCAGCACTGGTCGCTCGGTACATATGTTATCGACCATATGGGCAAGCGCTTTATCCGCGTGCTCGGTCAGCACAACTATGCACTTGACGATGCAAAGCAAAAGATTTATTACAAGCGCGCAGAGGCATATAACTGCTTAGTTGCAAATCCGTCTGCTGCGCCGGACCAGAACAAAATGGCGCTTGCAAATATGATTAACCACGGCACAAGCGACAATACGGCGTTCGGCATTCTGGATATGACGGATGTATATGCAACTGTTTTAGATAAGAACGAAAAGCCGCTCATCGCCGATGCAAAGCGCGGTCTGATGCTGACGGACAACCGCAGCCGCGTTATCGTTCAAGATGAAGTCGATGTAAACGGCGCAACCGATTTTTACTGGTTTGCAAATACCGATGCAGGCATCAAGATTGCGCGTGACGGCAGAAGTGCTGTCCTCAATATGGACGGCGACGAGATGCTCGTGCGTATGATTGAAGCACCGGCAAATGCGAAGTTTACTGTTATGGGCAGAGAGTCTTTGGTGGAAGGCGTAATCAATACGGTAACACCGGGTACGAAGCTGACAATCCATTTGCCGCAGCAGGCAGAGGACTTCACGCTTGCAGTTGAATATATTCCGCTCGGCAAGGGCGAGGGTATTCCGGAAGCAAACGCACTCGTGCCGCTTGCAGACTGGAAGGCAGACGATAACGGTATGACCGCACTGGCGCACGCCGGCAGCGCAACCGTATTGAAATTAGATACGCCGAATGCAATTGCAAACGGCAAAAAGACCTTTGTAGATACAAATAACACAGATGTTGTTCCGTTTACGCAAAACGGCAGAACGCTCGTTCCGGTGAGATTCATTTCCGAATCCTTTGGCGCACAGGTCGGCTGGGATGATGCGACGCAGGCGGTAACCGTAGATTTGCAGGACACAAGCATCAAGCTGCAGATTGGTTCAAATCAAATGCTTGTAAACGGTGAAGCAGTTACACTCGATGTGCCTGCACAGACGATTAATTCCAGAACGCTCATTCCGCTGCGCGCGCTTGTAGAGGCGCTTGGCAAGAATGTACACTGGGATGACAGAGGGCTCATCATCATTGCCGATGATGCGCTTGAATACTCTGAAGAAGCGCTTTCCAAGCTGATTACCGAACTGAATGTTCGCGTCATGGCGGACGGCAAGGATATTTCGTATTTTGACACAGCAAAGACGCAGTACACCATCGATGTTCCGGCAGGCGGCGCATATCCGACCATCACGGCAACCAGTATCGGTGATGAAGAAATCTATCTTTCTATGCCGACAACTCCGGGCGGTCAGACAACGCTTTATATTAACAATAAGCCGTATGCATTCAAGATGCAAGCTGACCCGTTTGAAGGTCTTTTAGGCACAAAGGACGAGGGCGTGGCAACCGAGCTTGTGCTCTCCGTCGGCGGTATGAAGGCACCGGATTACAACACCTTCATTTATGTTGAAAGCTTAACCGACTCCACCGGCTTTGAAAGCTATCCGGAGCGCGGTATCGTAGACGGTGTGATTAACACCAATACAGCGAACCGTTGGGCGGTCAACGGCGACGGCTGGCTGCAGTTTGACTTCGGCAGCGTGAAAAATGTACACTCTATGGCATTTGCTGGCGTGTCGCAGACCTCGCGCGCATACAATTTCGATGTGCTCGCATCTGTAGACGGCGAAAACTGGACAACCGTGCATACGGGCGGCGCACCGAAAACAAAGGAAAAGATGTCGATTCTTCCGCTTGGCAATGTGCAGGCAAGATATATCAAGATGATTGGTAAGGGCTACGATGCCGGTACATGGAACACCTGGGCAGAGGTGCGCTTCTATGACAGCGAAGCACAGCAGAAGGAGGATAAATCCTACTGGGGCATCTACTTTGCATCTGCAGGCGCAGTGCTCGGCAAGGTAGGGCAGACCGGTCAGCTGACGGTCGGCGGTGTAGATGCAAACAAGAAGGTTTTGGAAGACTTTGATGCAACCTTTACCTACACGATTGCGGATGAAAGCATCGCAACCATTACGCCGGACGGTAAGATTACCTTCCACAAGGCAGGCACAACAACCATTACGGTTGATAGTGTACAAAAGGGCATTAAGTTAAGCTCGACCGTAGAGCTTACGGCAGAAGAATAAAATATAAAAGGGCAGATGTGAAGTGATGTGACCCCAAAAAGTTAGACTTTTTATAGCGTAGTAGTTTTAATGACTGCTACGCTATTTTATGCAGCCAAGGTGTTAAGTCGATATTGTACCGGACTTATCCAC
>JAFQPV010000050.1 GCA_017411585.1 Clostridia bacterium
AAAAGTATGTACCGAATAGTACGAAGGTGCGCGAAGGTGATGCATTTGCGCTCGAGGGCACATATGACATCATAGTATCCAACCCGCCGTATATAGAAAGTGCCGTCATTGCAGATTTGCAGACGGAGGTGCGTGTGCACGAGCCGCATATGGCGCTCGATGGTGGCGCGGACGGGATGCTGTTTTACACGCATTTTGCAGAAAATCTTCAGCAGAATTTAAATGCAGGCGGTATGCTTGCGTTGGAGGTTGGGCATACACAAGCGCAGGCAGTTGCAAGGCTATTGGAAGACAATGCCTGGGCAGATATTAAGATACAAAAGGATTATGCCGGCATAGAACGTGTTGTTCTGGGATATAAAAAATAGTCGATTAAGGTGACAGAAGTTATCTGAACCTCGATTTTCAAAGGTTATTTTTCGCTTCTGCCACGTTAAAATACTCGGTAATCCGTCAAGCTGATTTATGCATATAATGTATAAATCAGCTTTTTTTGTTGGGAGGGGAGCGGTATGCGTCTGGGCAGAAACGCCGGGGTGTGGCTACGGGTTTTTCCCGCACATACAAGGCCGGCATTTCAGCATATCAATCGGCTATTGATTGCGTGGGTCTTGATTCTGGTGTTGGTGATTGCACTTGTCGTCGGCTTGCGCCGCGCAGAAAGTGTTATCAACCTTGTAGCTGAGCGACACTCTGTCAATCTTGCAACAAGGCTTATTCACGAGGCGGTGGATGAACAAATTTTAAAACACGGCTATGCCTATGATGATTTTGTCAGTATGCACACAGATGATGCAGGGCAAGTGCAGTCTTTGACGGTAAATGCGAAAACAACCAATCAGCTCAAGGCAGAGGTGGCACTGGCGGTGGAGAAGAAAATATCCTCGATGACGAGTACAAGCGTGCAGGTGCCGTATGCGGCTTTTATATCAGACGATGCTTCTGTTGGCGGCGGGCCGCGTATCGACTTGGAGCTTGCGCCGCTTGGCTACTGCATCGTGGACTTTGAAAATAGCTTTACCTCCGTCGGCATCAATCAAACCAAGCATCAGGTGGATATTGTGGTTAAAGCGAATTTTGCAATGATGATGGCATTTGCCGGCGAGGGTGTCACGGTTGAAACGCGGCTTCCGGTCGCACAGACGGTTATTGTTGGTACAGTGCCGAACAGTTATTTTCAAATTCAGCAGTAAAAGTTTCCAAAAACAGTAGAAAATCCGGAAAAGATATGGTATACTAAAAACAATATACCATAATAACAAATGATGGGAGTGTTTTAAATGAAAGTGTTGGCATTTGACTTTGGTGCATCGAGCGGCAGAGCGATTGTTTATGAACTGAAAAAAGGTAAGCTTGCTGGTGAAGAGGTTCATCGTTTTGATAATGATCCGGTGACGGTCGGCAAAAGCTTTTATTGGGATTTGCTCAGACTGTTTCACGAGATTAAGGCAGGTATTGTAAACTGCAAAAAGGCGGGGCATACAATCAGTGCGATTGGTATTGATACATGGGGCGTGGACTACGGCTTATTAGATGAAAATGACGATATTTTGTCCAATCCGCATCACTACCGCGATGCAAGAACACAGTCGGTAGAGCTGACGGAAGCACAGCGCAGAGAAATTTATGCTATAACCGGTATTCAACACGCATTTATTAATACATTGTTCCAGTTTATGTGCGAGGTGAAATCACCGACATTTGATAAGGCAAAAACAGCATTGTTTATGCCGGATTTGTTTAACTTCCTTTTGACAGGGGAGAAGCGTACAGAGTATACCATTGCTTCGACAAGCCAGATGCTCAATGCGCGCGCACGTAAGTTTGATGATACACTTTTGGAAAATTACGGTATCAAGAATCTGTTTCCGGATATTATTGAGCCGGGTACGATTGTAGGCTATCTTTCCGATGCGCTTTGTGAAGAGCTCGGCGTAGACAAGGTGCCGGTGATTGCAGTTGCATCGCACGACACAGCTTCTGCCGTTGTGGCAACGCCAATGGAAAATCCGGATGAGAGTATCTTTATCAGCTGCGGTACTTGGCTTTTATTCGGTGCAGAGACAAAGGAAGCCATTATCACAGATGAAAGCTATGCAACCAACTATACAAACGAGGGCGGTGTATTCGGTACTTACCGTTTCCTGCACAACATTATGGGTATGTGGCTGCAGCAGGAGTGCAAGCGCACGTGGGAAAAGGAAGGCAAGACGGTCGACTATAAGGTGCTGGATAAAGAAGCGCTTACACTTGAGCCGTTTACCTGCATTATAAATCCGAATTACAGTGAATTTGAAGGTCCGGGCAATATGCCGAAGCGCATCAAAGACTATGCAGAAAAAACCGGGCAGAAGGCACCGGAATCGATGGCGGCGACCATTCGCGCAATTTTAGAAAGCCTTGCGCTGGAGTGCGCGCGCTCTGTAAATGCGATTGCAAAATCCCTGCCGAAGGCACCGAAGGTGATTCATATGGTTGGCGGCGGCACAAAGAGCAGCATTCTGTGTCAGTTTATGGCAAATGCAACCGGGATGCAGGTTGTTGCAGGTCCGATTGAGGGTACAAGCCTCGGCAACGCGTTGATGCAGTTTATCGCACTCGGCGAAATTAAGGACTTAAATGAAGCAAGACAGGTTGTAAGGGCAAGCGAGGATACAAAGACCTATATGCCGCAGGACACAGCTGCATGGGAAAAGGCATACGAAAAGTATCTTGAAATTATAGAGATGGAAAAAAAGTTCTGATATGAAACACGCAATCATTCAAGCGGTCGCCCCGGACAGCATAGCCGAGGAAATCGGCCTTGCGCCGGGCGATGCGATACTCAAAATTAACGGCACTGAAATTACCGATGTGCTGGATTATATGTTTTTAACCGCAGATGACGAGCTGGAAATCGAAGTGTTGAAGGCGGATGGTGAAGTGGAAATCATCGAAGTGGAAACGGATTATGAGGAGCTGGGCGTTGTGTTTGAAAATTCGCTTATGGATACGCCGAAAAGCTGCCATAATAAGTGTATCTTCTGCTTTATCGACCAGCTGCCGAAGGGGATGCGCGAAACTGTGTATTTTAAAGACGATGATGCGCGTCTGTCTTTTTTGCAGGGCAATTATATCACGCTGACCAATCTGTCGGATGCGGATATTGAACGCATTATTCGTATGCGTATTTCGCCGGTGAATGTATCTGTGCACGCCACAGAGCCGGAGCTTCGCAAGAAAATGCTAAACAACCGTTTTGCGGGGAATGTATATGAGATTATGCAGCGTTTGGCAGAAAATCAGATTACAATGAACTGCCAGATTGTGCTTTGTCCGGAGGTCAATGACGGTGCGCATTTGGATAGAACGGTGCGCGATTTGGCAGCTCTTTCGCCGTATGTGAACAGCCTTTCGGTTGTACCGGTAGGGCTTACGCGTTATCGAGAGGGGCTTTATCCGTTAAAGCCGTTTGATGCGCAGCGCAGCGCGGCGGTCATTGCGCAGGTTGAAGGCTATCAGGCGGAGTTTTTAGAAAAATACGGAAGTCGAATTGTCTTTTTGTCGGATGAATTCTATCTGATGGCGGACAAGCCATTGCCGCCGGCATCCATTTATGAGGATTTTTATCAGATTGAAAATGGTGTTGGCTTAATTGCATCGATGCGCGAGGAATTTTATGAAGCGCTTGCGGATGTAGAAATGCAGAGTCTGGATAAAACGGTCAGCATTGCAACCGGTGAGGGTGCAGCAGATTTTATCCGCGAGCTTGCCGATGCGCTGATGGCGCGCGTGCAGGGGCTCAACATTCAGGTGTTTCCAATAAAAAATGAGTTTTTTGGCGGCGGCGTCAACGTCAGCGGCTTGGTCGTAGCAGGGGATATTATAAAACAGCTGCGCGGCAAAAAGCTTGGAAAACATTTGTACATTCCGTCTTCGATGCTGCGTGCCGATGATGATGTGTTTTTAGATGATATCACGCTTGAAGGGCTTTCGGATGCACTTAGTGTGCCGGTTTGCCCGGTTGACAATGATGGATATCAGTTTATAGAGAAAATTCTGGGATTGGAGGAGAAGCTTTGAAACCGACAATAGCGATTGTGGGCAGACCGAATGTCGGCAAGTCCACACTTTTTAATAAAATATTCGGCTCGCGTGTCAGCATTGTAGATGATACGCCAGG
>JAFQPV010000051.1 GCA_017411585.1 Clostridia bacterium
CGGATGGTAAGACTGTACCGGCCGTATTAGATTTTACGGATGTGCGTGGTCTGGATAAGACCTGCGATTATCCGATTTACAACAATGGTGCAACCGCAGCGTTTAACTACGGCGATGGCGTGGATACTTTTGTGGTTTCGCCGCTGATGTATTATATTGCAGATAAATACAACAAGCCGGAATATGCTTGGTATTCCATTAATTTGAGAGACACGAATTCATTTGTTGAACCGCTTACAGCCAAGGATGCAGCGCTTTCGATTTTGTGGTATAATCCGGAAAAGATGATGTCGGGGAATTTGCCGCTTGATCAATTTTATTCATCGAATGAAAAGTACGGTGCCAACAGCATCTCTATGCGTTCATCCTTTGCACATACGGATGCGTTGGTTGTGATGGTGCATGCAGGTGACCAGACGGCATCACACTCCAATCTCGATGCCGGCGGTTTTGTGCTGGACTGGGCAGGTAAACGCTGGGTGCATATGTACGGAAAATACCCGGTTGCCAATGTGCCGGGCGGCGGTGTATATGCATGGCCGAATTTCAGCGCGCGTGAAGAAACAAGCGGTCACTATGATTACTACCATTGCCGTGCGGAGGCAAACAATACCATTATTGCAAACCCTCGTCCGTATAAGCCGGATATGTATTATCAGTATTTTGCGCAGGTAGAGCGGTATGCGAGCGGCGCAAACAAAGCATTCGGTATCGTGGATATGACGGATACCAATCCGGATTATGAAAAAGCAAAGCGTGGCATTATGCTGACGGCGAACCGTGATGTGTTGGTTGTGCAGGATGAAATTACGGCGAAGAAGCCTTCTGAATTTTATTGGTTTGTGAACACCAGAGCGGAGGTTACACTTGCACCGGACGGCAAGAGTGCGCTTTGGGAGATGGACGGCGATAAGATGCTTGTCCGCATTACGCAAGGACCGGCAGATGCGAAGCTGGAGCTTGTGCCGGCGCAGCCGCTTCCGACGAGTCCGGACCCGGAAATTCAGCCGGATATTCCGGAGCATAAAATGCGTATCCATGTGACAAATCAGGAATCGCTGAAGCTGACGGTGGAATTTGTGCCATTGGCGGAAGGGGAAGGTATCCCTGTACCGCAACCGATTGTTGCGCTTGAGGATTGGAGTGCAGAAAGCAGCGCACCGAAGACAACTTCGCAAAGTATAGATGAGGTACTGGCGCTTAAGGTGGATAACCCGAATGCCTTTGCAAAAGGCAAAAAGACATACGTAGATACTGCAAACTTAGACATCAAGCCGATTGTACAAAACGGCAGAACGCTCGTTCCGGTGCGTTTTATATCTGAAAACATTGGAGCATCGGTAGGCTGGGACGACGCAACACAGACGGTATCTGTCAAGACGAAAGCAAAGGACATTTCTTTGCAAATTGGCTTGGCAACGATGTTGGTAAACGGCGCTGCGACTACACTCGACGTACCGGCGCAGACCATCGGCGGCAGAACGCTCATTCCGCTCCGCGCACTTGTAGAAGCGCTTGGTAAGCAGGTATTCTGGGATGACAGAGGCTTAATTCTCATTACAGATGCACCGGTAACCTACGATGCGGCAAAGATTGATAAAATCATTGATTTGCTGGATATCCGTGTGCAGTTTGACGGAAAAGAAATGAAATTCTTCGACAGCGAAGTGTATGACTATAACGTAGAAATTGCGAAGGGTGCGCCAATCCCGACTCTTTCCGTAATTTCCGATAAAGAAGCAGCGGTTTTGCAGGGCAATCCGGCAACGGTAACGGTCGGTGGTAAGCGCTATACCTTCCACTTTGTTGAAAATCCGTTTGATGGCGTGTCCGGCACCGGCACAGAAGGCGTAGCAAAAACGCTCAGCGTAACCGTGAAGAATGCGGGCACATTGCCG
>JAFQPV010000009.1 GCA_017411585.1 Clostridia bacterium
ATAATAAATTCCCCGAAAAATCTGCAACACCATATTTTTTATTGATGCCAACGACCATACGTTCACTTACAGACGCAGGTGCTATCTCATCCCATTTTCCAAACGGGACTATCACATTACCATATCTGTCATACAAAGCACTCGTTCCACCGTTTTTAGTCAAAACATAATATTTTCCGTAGTATTCTTCATAATAACAATTTTTCATATTGGCAATAATTTCTGGCACATGACGAGCATCATCTTCATAACTCTCATTATAATCATCAAGAATTTCCATTCCATTTCTGTCAATTTTAATTTTTTCCCCATCAACATTCACCACCGAACATATTCCATTATGAAATTGCTCAACATCTTTAAACTGCGGTTCAATCACCCATACGCCTGCTTTATCAATAAACCCCCATCGTTGCGTATCTTTGTCTAATATGCCGCCTAATCCTTCAGAAAAGCCTTTATAATCGATCCACGATTCATTTTCAATCATATAATACCCATTGTCCATGGCACTACATATCACTGAATTTAATGCTAAAACAAATAATACAGCAACAATCAAAAGTTTTCTTTTCATACAAAAATCCTCCTCTAAATATATCATAGAATGTGTTTTAGGGATATTATAGTTCACTAAAAATTCCCCAAATAAAAAAGTGTGCAGCAATCGAAGCTGCACACCGAAAAACGCAAACCCCGATTGCTGCTACACAAACTCAAATAGAACGGGATATCCGGCTACCATAAGTAGGGCTTGCATTTTTTTCAAACCAATATTACGGTAACCAAAAGAAGGCGTAATATTCCTTCTCTAAAAGAAAAATACCCCTAATTCTATTTATTCAAGTTTGTGTAGCATAAATATTTTACCACATTTATTCTATATTATCAATAGTATTTTAAAAGATACGTCGACACCGGAAAACGGGCGATTCGTGAATCGCCCCTACTTCTTTGTTACATCTAAAAATTTACTTTTGATTTATTAATAAATTATAGCTCGTAGGGGCGGATGTCCTCCATCCGCCCGTATTGCGCGAATTACACGGGACGATGTGGGCATCGTCCCCTACTAATTGTTTGTACAAATTATTTGCCTTACTCTGTTACTTTTTTGTAAATAACCCATGAACACCGGCAAATAAACTTGACGATAATTTTCGGTTATAGTATAATAATGACAGAAAAATTCAAAGGAGTTGCACAAATTGAAAACAGCAGAAACGTACATAAAACCGTTATCCAAAGAATGGTGGTCAAATTTTTGGTATTACTATAAGTGGCACACAATCATCGGCATCGTTGTCGTAATCAGTCTCGCAATTATGTTGGCGGACGTGTTTGGAAAACCGACACCGGACTTTGCCTTTATGTATGCCGGCAATCACGCAGGCATGGGCTCTGTAGAGGGCTATGCTTTAGAAGACCAATGGAAGCCCTATACCTCCGACGTAGACGGTAACGGCGAATTCAATGTAAAATCCACTGTCATCTATATCCCGACAGAGGAAGCCGCTTCGGTAGAATCTGCGATGGGTGTTGTATTGGATTCCGAATTAATCGCCGGCGAGTCCACCGTATTTTTCGCCTCGGAATACCTGCTCGGTCGTTTCCCGAGCGACGAAATGGAGGATTTGAGCGCCTATATCGAAAAATTCGGCATTGACGAGTCCCTCGTTAAACGCACCGAAAGCGGCGTTGCGTACGCTGTTTCTATGTCGCAAAACCCGATTTTCACACAAATGGAAGGCGTAGACCCGTCTGAAATGTATATGCTTGTGCGCCCGATTCGCGAAGCGTACGACACCTCTGAATATAAAGTAAATCTACATAAAAACGGGCTCGAAATGGCGCAGCACATCTTAAGCGGCGGCACTTATATCCCGGAGAAGGTTGTATATGAAAACTAATCCGAAAGAAATACAAACCATTGAACAACAGCTTGAAGCATATCGCCATACCGGCGATATGCTTTTGCGCGAGAAAATCGCACTGCGAGGCAGCTATATTGCAGAAATCCTTGCCAAGCGCTATGCAGGGCGCGGCATTGAGTATGACGATTTATATCAGGTTGCAAGTATCGGTCTATTATTTGCAATTGACCGCTTTGACCCGACCTTTAACGTAAAATTTGTCACCTACGCCTCTGCAATTATCACCGGTGAAATCAAAAAGCATTTTCGCGATACCGGACATTTTATAAAAATTCCGCGCAGAATGTACGAAGCACTTTCGCACGCAGATGCGGATGCGCCTGCCCCCTATAGCGTTGTATCCTATGAGCAAACGCTCGGCGAAGACCGCGATTTGGTTATTGAAAACGTGCTCGGACAGGATGATGACAATTTCTTAATTATTGAAGACAAGGACTTCATTTCCAAAAGTCTGCAAACTTTGACCGGCGAAGAGCATACCTTTGTAGTTGCAAGATATTTTGAAAACAATACCCAACAGCAAATTGCAAATAAAATGCACGTGTCACAAATGTACATTTCAAGACTTGAAAAAAAGGTTTTAAACAAATTAAGAGAATTTTATTTAAAGGATTAATCCTAGAATATAGCTTTCTTTTATAAGCAAGCATAATAAAGGCCCCCTTGTGTAAAGGGGGCTGACAAAACGCAGTTTTGTCTGGGGGATTGCAGCTGCAGAGCATCGCTGGCTTTCATAGACAATCCCTCCGTCTTTTGCTTCGCAAAATCCACCTCCCTTTACACAAGGGAGGCTTTTTTTCGCTCTGTTTCAGTATTGTTATCTCTACATCTTCATATATTCCGCAATCACTTCGTCAAGCTCTTTTGATGCTGCAAGGACTTCCTCCTCGGCAGCTTCCTTTTCCACAAGGGCATCGAGTGCTTTGCGTTTTTCTTCCACCTTTACGCCGACAAGCTCTTTTTTTAAGTTTACCGGTTTGCCCTTTTTATAGAGCAAAACCAGTGTGACAATCGCCGCAACCAGCAACACAATCGCTGTCAGCATTGAAAGCGGAAGCGTGCCGATTTTCAGCACATATTCGCTGTTGCGCAGCATTTCCATAAACGCACGCGCTACGGAATACCAAATTAAGTACAGGCAGAACACCTCACCGTGGCGGCGCTTTTTGTCCTGATACAGTACAAGCAGCACAAGGCCTAAAAGCATCCACAAAGACTCATAGAGAAACAGCGGATGCACCATTTCCCCACCGTTAATCTGCATTCCCCACGGCAGGTTCGTTGTCGCACCGTACACCTCACAATTTACGAAATTGCCCCATCTGCCGATGATTTGACCAATCATCAGTGACGGCGCAGCTAAATCGCACAGTCTGCCCAAATGAATTTTCGTTGCATAGCTATAGATTACGCCGGTCAGCGCACAGCCGATAAGCGCGCCGTAAATGGCAATGCCGCCTTCCCAAACGGCAAAGACTTTCCACCAACCCTCTTCAAGCACAGACAGGTCACCGAGCACATAAAACAGCCG
>JAFQPV010000052.1 GCA_017411585.1 Clostridia bacterium
AACCAAAAAACTCGGTATGCTTTCCATTCCGGGTGCGTATACCCCGACAGAAATGACAACGGCATACAACGCAGGTGCGGATATTGTCAAGCTGTTCCCGATTACGGTAAATGAAATTGGCTATATCAAAAATATTGCGCGGCCGCTGTCACATATACCGTTCCTTTGCACGGGCGGTACGAATGAGGATACCATTGAAGCGTTTATCACCGCAGGTGCAGTCGGCGTGGGTACAGGCATTTCGATTTTGAAGCCGGAGCTGATTGAAGCGGAAGACTATGCAGAAATTGAAAGACTTGCAAAATTGCATTTGGACAGAGTCAAAGAGGCAAGAAGTAAGTTATAAAACAAAAAAGCTTTCGGAGAATTCTCCGAAAGCTTTTTTGTTATAATAAATGATTCTTCTCAATTACCTCTGCAATTGCATTTGCCATAATGTGCATACCCAAATCGTTCGGGTGTACGCTGTCGGCACTGCAATCGCCGGTCGGGATGTCACTAAAAATTTCCTTGCCGTCGATAAAGTATACATTCTTATCGCCGCTTGCAATCGCGTTTTGGTAGGTTGTATAAATGATTTTTCTGCGACGGTCGTTTTCTTCGTTGTCTAATTTATAATGCAAAATCGGCTTGGTAATCATAATATATGGCACATCCGGATGCTTGGCGCGTATTGCCTTATAAAGCTTTTCATGTGTCGCCTCCAAATGCGCTGCACTTGGGGCGTTGTGGTCGTAGTCGGACACAAAGATAGAGTAGTCCTGCGCTGCCATATATTCGATAATGGCATCTTCTGCCTTTGCACCGCTGGCAAAGCCCAGATTGATAAAGTTTGTGTTAAAGCGGCGCGAAAGCATCGCTTCGTAGGTTTGTCCCGGGCGGGATACGCTTGCGCCGTGTGTGATGGAGGAGCCGTAGAAGAAGACCGGCTTTTCGTATTTATAATCGTCTGCCGGCAAAAGGCTTGCGCCCTTTTCAAGACCAATCCACACATCGCTTACATCGTTATAAAGCGGCATATTGATTGTAAGCTCCTTTTCGCCGGGCAAAAGCTTTTCTTCTCTTGTGTAGCCGTCGGTTAAATCAATCGGCGGATAGAGGCAACCGAAATATTCCTGCTTGCCGTTTACCGTCTGATAAAGGTCAAAGCCTACCTGGTTGAGCATCGTGATAATGCTTCGGGTGGAAACATTCGGTACGTTTACGCGAATGACAAGGCGCTCGGAATTCGTTTTAAAGCGGATTCTGCCGCCGGTCGGGTTTGTGTGCAGCTTAGTAACCTGCTCGCTTGTGGCTTTTGCAACCTCGGTCGGCATACGCTTAAATTGCGCCTCGTTCTTGTAATTGTACAAGCCGTAGACGCGGATGGCATCTGTTGTTTTGATGTTGTAAAATTCGATATTTTCTGTGTTTACAATAAAGTTTTCTTTAAAATAGCCTTCGTTAATGCGCATAGCATATCACCTCAAGCTTCATTATAAAGAAAAGAGGATTGGAAAACAATGCATTTTTCAATCCTCTTTTTGTACAATTCAAACCATTTCAAGCTCGCTTGCAAACGGGATGGAATCCGCTGCGCCGCGGCGGGTTACGGTAACGGCACTTGCGTGTGTTGCATATTGGACTGCGCTTTGCATATCCTTACCTTCGCACAGCTTGCTTACAAGCGCACCGATAAAGGTGTCGCCGGCGGCGGTGGTATCGATCGCTTTGACCTTTTCAGCAGCTTGAAAGCGAATGCCGGTTTCGTCCTTATATACGCATCCCTTGTCGCCCAAGGTGATAACAACGTTTTTTATGCCTTTCGCTAAAAGTGCTTCGATTGCATTTTCGGCATCTGCATCCGTTTCAATTGCAAAGCCGACAATGTCTGATGCTTCATGCTCGTTTGGGATGAGATAGTCGAGATAGGGGAAAAGCTCGTCCGGCAGCGGCTTATACGGTGCGGGATTTAACAGCACCTTCGCGCCAAATTCGCTACCGAGCTTTGCCGCGCAAAGTACGGCATCCATCGGAATTTCAAGCTGTAAAATCACAAAATCTGCCCACGAAAACAAATCCTTTTTGCCCTCCAGCATTGCCGGGGTAACACAGTCGTTTGCGCCGCTATCAAGCAAAATAAAGTTATTTCCATTGCAGACGGTAATCATTGCGATACCGGTCGTTGTGTTTTCTAACACAGCACCTTCGTAGGCAATATTGTTTTTCTTTAAATTCTCCGTAAGTTGTGTGCCATAGCTGTCTTTGCCGACTGCGCCTAAAAAACGGACGTTGCCGCCGAGTCTTGCTGCGGCAATTGCCTGATTTGCGCCCTTGCCGCCCGGTGCAGTCGAAAAGCCGTGTCCAACCAGCGTTTCGCCGATTTTCGGTGCGCGGTCCACCTCAATGCTTAAATCCATATTCATACTGCCGACAACTAAAATATTTTTCATTTCAATTCTCCTAATTTCCGAAACAAGTCTGTTGCAAGCGCGTTGCGATTGATCCGATAGACATAACGCATTTGCTTGCTTTCATCCGCCGGTTCATATTGGTTTTCGTAGTTTGGCAGGCGCAGTGCGCGCACATCCGATTCCATAAAGCAGTTGTCCTCGTTTAAAAGCCACGCAACGGCGGTTACATCCCAAATCACGCGTGCGTACGGCGTTTCAGCGGCTTTTGGCATACCGATGGCTTTGCCGACGGTGTCGGTCAAGTAATCGCAAAGCTTATTTTTGCCGCGCAAAAGCGTGTCCATTTCAATATAAGAGATGGCAAATTCGCTGACACAGCCAACACACGGCAGCTGCACAAAAGGTGCACCGCTGCCCATCACCACACGCGCGGCGGCAATGTCCTGGCGCATATTAAACTCTTTGGTGTTTATATGGGAATGGACGTGCCCACCGAGCCACACCACGACGATATTTTCTGCAATTTCCGGCTCGAGCAGCAGCGCTGAGGCAACGTTGGTGATTGCACCGATGGCAACGACATAGAGCGGCTTTTCCGGTGTGTATGCGCTTGCAAGCGCGGATAAATGCTTTGCTGCATCGGAAATCACCGGCGTTTTTTCATCCGGCAGATAGCAGTCTGCGCCGCGGAAGGTGACTTGCTTGAAGTTGGTATAGCCTGCTAACTCCAGAAGCGTACATAGCTCGTTATAGCTTTTCTCCATACCGTCCGCCGGAGAAGTTGAATTTGGATTATGGAACGGTGCGGCATAAAATGCCTTTATGTTTAATTTTTCCTGATTTGCCAAAAGGTAGGCAACGGCAAACTGGTCATCTACCTCGTTATAGGTATCTGTGTCTAATACGACATCGATTTTGCCCTTCGGCACTTCTAGGTTTTTTAAGTATTGCTGAAGATTCATCAAAAATTCTCTCCTTTTTTTATGAGCAGCTTTATTTGTGCGCTGCCGGATTTTACCAAAGCACGCAGCGCCTTTTGCATCATTGTGCGCGTTTCGGGGTCGAGCGTTTTGAGCTTTTCGCGCATTGGAGCAAAGCCGTCTTTCAGCGAGGCGAGCAGCTCCGGATAAGTGGTGGCATTGGTTGCCTTTAGTATATCGTAGAAGGTATCTACGAAGGTTTTTCGCGACTCTGTTGACATTTGCGCAAGCCAATTATGCAAGGTGCGGTTTGTAAAACGCGAGAACATATTTACCTTTTGCAGGCGCACAAAATCGTTCTCTTTGATTTCCCAAGTGAACGGACTGTGCTGCAAAAGCGCAAAATGCTTGCTGGCAATTACAGTATGCGGCTCGCGGTCTGCAAACAAAAGACCGACAATAGCACTGTGCGGCACGGTTTTGCAGATGCGACTTTGTATGCTTTTATATGCCTTGCTTTCAAACACTTCAGGCGGAAAGCCCGGACCATCGTGATTGTAGATATGTGTTATGCGCTTTTGGATGCCATGCGGCGCGTGCATTGCGGCATAGACGGCGAGGTTGCCGCCTTTGGAATGCCCGCCGACGAGCAACGTGCCGCGCAAAAAGCGCGCCGTCTTTTTCAGATACTGTGCCGCGCACAGCTGAGACGGAATGTTTTTTGAAAAGGAAAGATTAAAATCTTCCTTCCAACCGACTAAGGTGATATCCGTGCCGCGAAAGGCGATGTAGTGCAGCTGCGGATGAATGCGGAAGGTGACGGCGGCAAATTGCAGCTCTCTGTCTTCTTCGGTACGCGTGCTGTAGCAAGCCAGCGTAAGATTGCCGAAACGCTCACTTTGTCCAACGGCGTTAAGCAGTATTTTGTTGTCGTTTGGCAGGGTGGTATTTTCGGTGATGCGCACATCCGAAAGTGCGGCGATTTCGCGCAAAGTAATATTAAATCTGTGCCGTTTGGACACATAATCATCCAGCACGAAATAGGCAACCTGCGATAAAATCAGGCTGTCTGCCTCTCTAAATTCCATCTCATCAAAGCCGACTGCAGCATATTGCTCTATATAAGAAATTATATTTCCCATAAACATGCCTTCTTTCTGTTGTCAGTTTATCATATTTTGATTCGATTGCAAAGTCTTATGCGCATATTTTTACAAATATGACACATACTTTTGAAAGAAATTGATCTGCAGATGGTGGTGAACATTTTTGGAAAGAAAACAAAAGGATATACTGCTCTGTATCCAGTGCGGTGTCGGCATACTGGGCTTTGGGTTGTTTAGCCTGCCGACTGCGGCGGTCTACTTCGGCTCGAACTTCTTTTGGGGCTATATTGCACTTGCTGCGGCAATTGCACTTGCCGGGGTGCTTTTGTTTTGTACGGTATTTGAGGAAACGGTTTATGAAACCTGCAAGGCGGTTGTGCCGCGCCACAGCACATGGATTTCGATTTTGTATGCATTTTTATATACGGCGGTGACCGCCTTTTTGTTTTCTTATTATGCGCACACGGTGCAAAATTGGTTTTTGGACGGTGTGCCGCGCTTCTTAATTGCATTGTTTTTGGCGGCGGTGAGCCTGTATACAGCGGCAAAGCCGGCGCAGGACAGTGCGCGGCTGATTGGCTTTGTCGGTGTCTTTGTGCTTTTAACGGTAGTTGTTATGCGTTTTGTGATGCTTTTTTCCGGGGATGTGCGCAATTTAATGCCGATGTTTGAGATGGAAAATGCGATGCAGCTGCCGGGCGGTGTGTTGTTTTTGAGCGGTTTTTTTGTACTTGTGGGCTTGCTCGGCATTTTCCGTATGCCGCGAAAACGAAAGCGGCGCAGTGGCGCGGCGGCAGTTGTTTTCGCTGCATTTTTGTTTATCCTTGCGGCGGCAGGCTGCATCAGTGTGCTTGGTCCTGTGCAGACAGCGCAGTATTTGGACAGCACCGTGCTTGCGATGAAAAACTTAAATCTGTCCAAGATGGATTTTTTGCAGCGCGGCGACCTTGTATTTATTGTAACCTGGTCCTTTTTGATTTTGTGTACGAGTACGCTGAGCTGTCAAATCCCGTACCGGACAGTTTGTGCGGTTTTTCCGCACGTAAAGCGTGGGTGGCTGTATGGCAGTTTCTTTCTTTTATATGTGCTTTGCGCAGCTGTCGTGCCGAGCGAGGAGCTTGCACTGGTTTTACTAGTGTATACTTCGGTGGGGACAGGTGCGGTGATACTGATCATACTGCCGATTGTATTGCTTTTGGTCAAAAGGAGAAAAAAACGATGAAGAAACTGCTTTTGTTTTTGCCGATGTTTTTCCTGCTTGGCGGCTGCTATCCGTACACCGAAGTGGAGAATATGGACATTTTAACCTCTGTGTATGTGGATAAAACAGACGAAGATATCCGGCTCGGCGGTGGCGTTGCCAATGTGCGCAGCTTTTCCGATTCCATGGCGGAAGATCCCGTCAGTCTGATTTCCGCTGAGGGGGAAACGCTTGAAAATGCGATACAAAATTTATATCAAAGTGCAGATCACGAGCTGTTTTTCGGCGCATTGCGCGCCGTGGTGGTCGGGGAGGGGCTTGCAAAGGATGGCACAGAGCGCTTTTTGCGCTATTTGGATGCACAGCCGCGCCTGCGCCGCAGCACAGCTGTGTTTGTAACGGACGGCGATTTGGAAGAAATTTTGGAATACAAGGCAATCAATGACTTTTCTGCCGGTTTCGCGGCGGACAGCATCATTACAACTCTGTATGAGGAAAAGCAGATGCGCTACACCAGCATCGGGGATGTGATGTATGCTTTTTCCTGCGGGGATGCAGGCTACAGTGTGCCGCACATTACGGTAGAAAACGATGTGATGCGTGTGGATGGCTATGCGTTGTTTACGGGTGGGAAAATGGTCGGCTATACGAACAATCCGTCATTGTTGTTTTTCACGGTGAACGGTGCTGTACAACGACATTTGCTCGGCGCTACGCCACTTATTACACGGCTTATGACAAGAAGTGTAACGCCTGAAGTGCAAAACGGAAAGCTGCATATTGCTGCAAGGTTTGTATTTGCAGCGGAGACGGACAGCGGTGCACCGGTCAGCGCGGCGCAATGCAAGGCGTTGGAGAAAAAATTGCAAGCACAGGTGGAAGCGGCACTGGCTTACAGCAAAAAAATCGGCTGTGATTATTTAGAACTGTATAAAAGCCGTATGGCACAGAGCCGTGCAGATTTTGATATGGAGCAATGGAACGCACTTTTGCCTGAAATGACCTATACGGTGCAGGTGTCGGTGCGCGCAAGGTGAAGGGAGGAAGTAAATTGCATCCGCAGGAGATTTGCGATAAATATGTCAAGGAAAACAACGCGATTTCGCGTGTGTTGGATGCAGGCTACGGTAAGATATATCTTCTGTATATCAAGCAGCTTTGCGATATGGAAGCGATGCGCCAGGATATTATGCGCCCGATTTTGCAGTACTGGCATTACTTGAAAAAGCCGTTGAGCGTGCAGGAGTTATATACACAGGTGCTGTGCGTAGAGGAATGTAAGCTGCTTAAATGTGAAGAAGAAATTGAGCCACAGCTTTTTTCGGGCATTGCGATTTTGCTGTTGGAGAGCGGCGAGGGCATTTTAATCAACATCCGCAAGAATGCAAGCTCGTCGCCGTCTGCGCCGGAGCTGAATTACTCAGTATGGGGCGCAAAGGATTCGTTTGTTGAAAATATAGAAATCAATCTTTCGCTTTTGCGCTACCGCATGAAGGACCCGCGTCTGCGTACAGAGATGATTTTGGTCGGCAAGCGCACACAGACGGCAGTGCTTGTCAGCTATTTAAGCGATGTTGCAAATGATAAGTACGTCGATTT
This sequence comes from Clostridia bacterium, assembly GCA_017411585.1. GTDB lineage: Bacteria > Bacillota > Clostridia > UBA1381 > UMGS1253 > RGIG2041. Next base: position 7,220 of record JAFQPV010000052.1, read on the forward strand.
GGTGCGCAAGCGGCTGAAAACAATTGATATTGACGGTATTTTAGAGGCGGGACATCTGCAATGGTTTTTGAAGGATAAAAAGTTCGGCTTGTTTCCACAGGTGGGACTTGAACAGCGTGTCGACCTTGCGTGCGGCGCGATGCTTGAAGGTAAGGTGCTGATATTGTGCGAGGGAAGCCCGGTTGCCATTATTGCGCCGAAGCTGCTTGCAGAGTTTTTTCATGCCGATGACGACGAGAGCGAAACGGTGTATTTTTCCGTCTTTTCCAAGATACTGCGGTTTTTGTGTGTCCTGATTTCCGTCACCATTACACCACTGTATATTGCTTTGGTCGCCTTCCATGCAGAAGCCCTGCCGACAGCATATACGATGGTGCTTGCTTCGGGCAGGGCAGGTGTACCGGTGACGGTGGTCACGGAGATTATCCTTATGGAGATTTTGGTCGAGGTTTTGAGGGAGTGTCTGATGCGTATCCCCAAAAACATCGGCTCCGCCATCGGTATTGTCGGCGGTATCGTTGTCGGACAGGCAACTGTAGAGGCAGGCATTGTCAGCCCGCTTGTGCTCGTTATTGTTGCGCTGTCGCTGATGACCTCGTTTGTTGTGCCGGATTACAGTCTTTCGGGCACGGTGCGCATAGTGAAGTTTGCTATGATTTTTCTGACGGCTTTTTTTGGTATGCTCGGCTTGACAGCAGGCTTGTTTTTGCTCTTCGGTGCGGCGATTTCGGATACGTCGTTGCATACGCCGTATTTTGCGCCGTATGCACCGTTTTCCTTGCGCGATGCACTTAAAAGCATCTTTACAAACAAGTATGTATCTGTGTGCAGGCCTTCCTTTTTACACCCGAAAAACAAAGTGCGGCAAAAGAAAAAGACGTCATAAGACGTCTTTTTCTTTATGCTTTTTGGCAATTCTGCAGTAATAGGACACACTGTTAAATCCTGCCTCTAACGCAGCTTCCTCTACGGTGTAGCCGGAAAAAAGCAGGCTTTCGACATGCTTTAAGCGCAATTGATTTCTGTATTCTACCGGCGTAAGTCCCGTATGCTCGCGAAACAGCTTTCGAAACTGACTTTCACTCATATAAATGGTTTTTGCATATTTTGAAATTGGTTCGTTTTTTTGGTATTCGCGGCGTAGCAGCTCAACGGCGGGGAGAATTTTTGAATTTTTCTGCGCGGTGTTTTCCTGCAAAAGATAAATGATGCGGTACAGACAGGAAAGATAGTGGTTGGGATTTGTTACGCTGCTTTCGTATTTTACGCACTGGTGGATGGAGATGATAACGGCGGGATTTTCTGCGAAAATGCGGATGTCGTCCCAAAGCGTACCCTGCAAGCGCTCGAAAATAAAGGTGTGTGTTACATTGTCATCTGCTTCATAGTGGCTGTCAATGGTCAGCCCCTGCGGCAAATACACACACTGTCCTGCGTTGGCAGTATAGGTTTGCCCTGCAGAGTAAAAGGTGATTGTGCCCTTTGCGATATAGATGAGGCGGTCGAGTACGCGCGGTGCATTTTCCGTATAAAAATGATTTTTCGGGCGTGTTGCCGTTATAAACATAACCTTGCCGATGGCGGCGCTGTTTTCAAACGAATGCATTTTGTCGCCTCCTATCATCGAATTGTACTGTCTAAAGTTTAGCACAGTGGCGAGAAAGTGTCAATGAATTGGGAAAGAATATGCTTGAAATGGAAAATGAAATCGTTGGATTGTGCATTGTGGGTGCAATTCATTTGTGGTACAATGAGGACGGAAACGGAGGGGTATGTATGCAAATTACGGTAAATAATAAAACCGAAGGGCAAGTAAAAAATTTTTGGAATGCTATCCACTTTCACCCGACGGATGCCATTGAGGACGCGTGGGGGCAGCGGATTTTAAACCGCGTTGCCGAAGATAACGTTGCACGAACAGTGCGTATGTACACGATGATGGAAGACATCGTTCGTTTAGATGCAAACGGAAATTTGCAGTATGACTTTACTGAAAACGATGTGCGTATGGATTATATGGTGCAAAAGGGCTTTGATTTGCTTTTGTCCTATAATTTTATTCCGCCGTGCATTTCATCCGACCCGGAAGAAGTGAGCAAGGTTTGCAAAAAGGCAACTCGCTATAAGGGAAAGTTTATTGTGACCGCGCCGCCGAAGGACTATAAGCTGTGGGAAGAGATTTGCTATAATTATACAAAGCATATTGTTGAGCGTTATGGATTTGAACGCGTAAAACAATGGAAGCTGCAGTGCTTTAATGAGCCGGATTCTCGTTCGTTTTTTATGCGCAGTGAGGAGAATCGTGCAATCAAGGCGAAGGAATACTGCAAGCTCTATGATGCATTTGAAGCAGGGATTCGCCGTGTGAGCGACGATTTGTTTATTGGTGGTCCTGCGTTGGCGTTTTACTGTGATTTTCTCGATGTTTTCTTAACGCACGTGCGCGAAAACAAAAAGAAGATGGACTATATTTGTTTTCATGTTTACGGAACGGGACCGGATGCGTTAAATGCCGGCGGTGAGATTACTGTAGAAAACTGTATGCGCCTTTTGCGCGATACGATGGCGCATATCCGT
>JAFQPV010000053.1 GCA_017411585.1 Clostridia bacterium
CCGATTTTGCCCGCAACGATTTTCGCCGCCGGTACAGAGGCAAACGTAAATGCAAATGCTACAACAAAGGCAAGCGCCATAATAATATACACGTTCATAGTTGTTCACCTGATTTTGCTCTGCATTTATCTTTTTACAAAGCCAACCTTTCTGTAGACCTTATCCAATGTACGGCGCGCAAGATACTGCGCATGCTGTGCACCCTCTGTATATACCTTTTCCACATATGCCTTATCCTGCATATACTGATCGTATTTTTCCTTAATCGGTCTTAAGCATTCCACAACCGCCTCTGCAACCTCGGCTTTAAACTCGCCGTAGCCCTTGCCGGCAAAACGGCTTTCGATGGACTCTATGCTCTCGCCGCTTGTCGCAGACAAAATGCTCATCAAGTTCTCAATGCCTTCCTTGCCCTCACCGCGGCGTATGCTGCCTTCGCTGTCCGTAACGGCGCTCTTAATCTTTTTGGCAATGCTGTCCGCATCCTCGACAACCGAGATAAAGCCCTTCGGGTTCGGGTCGGACTTGCTCATCTTCTTGGTCGGCTCCGTAAGACTCATAATCTTTGCGCCCACCTTCGCAATGTACGGCTCCGGAATCTTGAAGGTTTCGGAATAAATGCCGTTAAAGCGCGCCGCAATGTCGCGCGCAAGCTCCAAATGCTGCTTTTGGTCTACGCCGACCGGTACCAAATCCGTTTGATACAACAGAATGTCTGCCGCCATCAATACCGGATATGTAAATAAGCCCGCATTGATATTATCCGCATGTCTTTGCGATTTATCCTTAAATTGTGTCATTCTGCTCAGCTCGCCCATATAGGTGTAGCAGTTTAAAATCCAGGCAAGCTCTGCGTGTGCCGGCACGTGGGACTGAAAATACATGATGTTTTTTTCCGGATCGAGCCCACAAGCCAAAAACAGACTCAAAAGCTCCACACTTCTCTTTCTCAAATCCGCCGGTGTCTGGCGCACGGTGATGGAGTGTAAATCCGCAACGCAGTACATGCAGTTATAGCTCTCCTGCAAATCCACCCAATTTTTAATTGCACCCAAATAGTTACCGAGCGTTACACAGCCGGACGGCTGTACAGCCGAGTATAAAATCTTTTTTACCTCTTCCACTTTTTATTCGCCTCGCTATATTATAAATTCTGCAAATATTCTTTGATGACTTCACCCAAAATAGCAATACCCTTGGTAATGCTCTCCGGTGTGGTTACGGAGAAATTGAGTCTGAACAGGTTCGACGGCTGGTCCAAATCCAGCATAAATGTCGCACCCGGTACAAACGCAACCTTCTTTTCAATTGCCTTTTGCATCAGCACCTTTGTGTCCGTGCCCTTCGGCAGTGTACACAAAATGAAGATGCCGCCCTCCGGTCTTGTATAGGTACATTCCTTCGGGAAGTGCTTATCCATTTCGGCAAGCATTAAATCGCAGCGCTCGCCGTAAATCTTGGCACATTTTTCAATATGTGCATCAAAATCATAATTCGTTACATACTCGTGTACCATCATCTGATTGAGCACCGGTGTATGCACGTCATTGACCTGCTTTACAACGGTTACACGGTCTACGATGTCCTTACGCGCGCTGATATAGCCCACGCGAAGACCCGGCGCAAGTGTTTTGGAGTACGTACCTGCATAAATAACCGTACCCTTTGTATCCATCGACTTGATTGCCGGTACACTCTCACCTCTGAAACGCAGCTCGCCGTACGGATTGTCCTCTAAGATGAACACACCGTACTGCTGTGCCAATGCCAAAAGCTTTTTGCGCTTTTCCAAGCTCATCGTCACGCCCGACGGATTCTGGAAGGTCGTAATGGTATAAATAAACTTAATGTTCTTTTCTTTCTTTAAATAACGCTCTACCTCTTCAATGCAGATGCCGTCGTCCTCGATTGCCGCACCATAGAGCTTTGCGCCGTAAGAGCGGAACGAATTGAGCGAACCGATAAAGCTCGGCTCTTCGCAAATCACACCGTCGCCCGGGTTAATTAACACCTTCGCCGACAAATCGATTGCCTGCTGCGCGCCGCTGGTGATAATCAGCTCATCCACATCCTCTTTGTAGATACCTTTCTTCGTGCACTGCTCTTTGATATACTCGCGCAGCGGCACATAGCCTTCCGTTGTACCATAAACCAGTGCGCCGGAAGCACGCTCTGTTAAAATCTTGTGGTTAATTTCTGCCCACTCTTTTGCCGGAAACAGCTCCGGCGCCGGAATGCCAGCTGCAAAGGAAATCATCCCGGGCACGCCGAGCATTTTAAATATCTCACGAATTGCAGATGCCTGCATACCGGCAACCGCAGGTGTAAAAATCGAATCTTGCATTTCAAATCCTTCTTTCTGTATTGTGCAGTTTTTGTCCCGAAAACACGCGGTTCAAAAACCAATTCCATACGCATTTTATACTATACCATAAAATTCCGATAAAGTAAAGCATTGTTTAGAATATATCAATAATTTTAGACATTTTTCACAACACTTTTTCGGAAAAAATAACGAAAATAAATCTATTGATTTTTTTTCTATATTAGTATACAATTAGTATATACGTCAAAAATAGGTAAAGTAAACCATCCATCGACAAAAAGGGAGAAAGAACTTGAAGAAATTTATTTGTCTGTTTTTCAGTATTTGCCTCGTGCTTTCTTTAACGACAGCTTGCGGCAAACCAAAATGCCATACCGCATACGATGGTACACTTCCCCAGATTCCGTTTTTGGAAGACGATACCGAATCCGAAAGCTCGCTCGGTCTGTATGGCGGTTTCGCATTCGGCATCCTAAATAAAACCTGCGAGCACGGTATGACGCTGACGATCCAGGGCAAAAGCTTTTTCTTTGCCTGGAGTCCGCAGGCAAAAAAAGCCTTCGACATTTTAGAAATCCAAATCGGAGACGAAGTTTCCGTTCTGGTGGATTCGGATGAAGAAACCTATGTTGCAGGCTCTGTCGAGCTTGTGATGTAACCTGTTTTGTTATATAGCCTTACGGCTTTATATATAAGCGAATAAGCCCTGTTACGGAATGCTCTGTCTCAGGGACTTTAAGGAGGAAAAAATATGAGCAAAAAGTATGTTTACTTGTTTAGCGAAGGCGACGCAAGCATGCGTAACCTTCTCGGTGGCAAGGGTGCAAACCTCGCAGAGATGACCAAAATCGGTCTTCCGGTACCGCAGGGCTTCACCGTTACAACGGAAGCTTGTACACAGTACTACGAGGATGGCAGAAAGATTAACGATGATATCCAGGCTGAAATCATGGAATACATCGTTAAGATGGAAGGCATTTGCGGCAAGAAGTTCGGCGATAAGGAAAACCCGCTTTTGGTTTCCGTTCGCTCCGGCGCAAGAGCATCCATGCCGGGTATGATGGATACAATCTTAAATCTCGGTCTGAATGAAGACGTTGTAGAAGCTATGGCTGCTAAGTCCGGCAATGCAAGATGGGCTTGGGACTGCTACAGAAGATTTATTCAGATGTATTCCGACGTCGTAATGGAAGTTGGTAAGAAGTATTTCGAACAGCTCATCGACGAAATGAAGGAAGAAAAGGGCGTAACACAGGATATCGAGCTGACAGCTGAGGATTTAAAGACACTCGCAAGCCAGTTCAAGGCTGAATACAAGGCAAAAATCGGCAAGGACTTCCCGACCGACCCGAAGGAGCAGCTTATGGGTGCTGTTGAAGCCGTATTCCGTTCCTGGGACAACCCGAGAGCAAACGTATACAGAAGAGATAACGATATTCCGTACTCCTGGGGTACAGCCGTTAACGTACAGATGATGGCGTTCGGTAATATGGGTGACGACTGTGGTACAGGTGTTGCCTTCACACGTGACCCGGCTACAGGTGACCGCGGTCTTATGGGTGAATTCCTTGTAAATGCACAGGGCGAGGACGTTGTTGCAGGTGTTCGTACACCGATGCCGATTGCTGAGATGGCAAACAAGTTCCCGGAAGCATTCGAAGAGTTCAACAAGGTATGCGCTATCCTGGAAGACCACTACAGAGATATGCAGGATATGGAGTTCACCATTGAAAACAAAAAGCTCTATATGCTCCAGACAAGAAACGGTAAGAGAACAGCAAAGGCTGCCCTCAAGATTGCTTGTGACCTCGTTGACGAGGGCATGATCGACAAAAAGCAGGCTGTGCTGATGATCGACCCGAGAAACTTAGATACACTTTTACATCCGCAGTTTGATGCAAAGGCACTCAAGGCTGCTACTCCGGCAGGCAGAGGTCTTGGCGCTTCCCCGGGTGCTGCTTGCGGTAAGGTAGTATTCACAGCTGAAGATGCAGAAGCTTGGAACGCTAGAGGCGAAAAGGTTGTACTCGTTCGTTTGGAAACCTCTCCGGAAGACATCACCGGTATGAAGGCTTCCCAGG
>JAFQPV010000054.1 GCA_017411585.1 Clostridia bacterium
AGAGCAGAAACAAACGCTGGTTGCCATTATGAAAAAGCACGGCTTCCCGGACTTTTTGTATCACTATGTTCATATGGACGGCTTTGCCGGCAAAGGCAGCGGTAACTGGAATCCGGTATGTAACGAAGCGGCAATTGCGTGTGCACTTGCCATTGCAGATGAAGAGCCGCTTTTGGCAGAATATATTTTAGAAACCGCGCCGCCAACCATCTGGAATGCAATGGTTGAGTATTCACCGCAGGGCTCTTACGAGGAAACGGTGTCTTATTGGAATGCGGGTACGATGAACATTTCGTTTATCGCATGGTTTATGGACCACGCCTTCAAGCCTGACTTTGTCGTTCCGGCGGATTACGATGTCAGCGGTATGGACGGTATGTCCTTAACGGCGGAATATCCGATTTACGGACACGGCCCTGCCGGTATGTTTAACTATGGTGACTGTGTACCGGGCTATCAGTCCTCGCCGGCGCTTTACTGGGCGGCGGCTACTTATGATAAGCCACAGTATGCCTGGTGGGCAAACAATGTGCAGGTAAAACACGGCGCAGCGCAGGACGGACAGTATCTGGTGGCAGCGCTGTGCTTCTACAATCCGGAGAAGGCATACTATGTGCCGGGGGCATTTGCGCTCGATAAGTTCTATAATGCAGAGGGATATCATAATGCGGCATGGCTTCGAAGCTCATGGAATGATGATACAGCCGTGTATGCGGCAATGCAGGGTGGCCCGGTCGGCACACATCAGCATTTGTCGCTCGGTACATATGTCATCGACTATATGGGCAAGCGCTTTATCCGTCAAATCAATTACTATGATTACGCACTCGATTCTGGCGATTTGACGATGGCATATTACAGACGAGGCGAGGGCTATAACACCTTAATTGCAAACCCGACAAGAGGCGAGGATATTTTAAGAAAAGCGAATGCAAAGCAGATTGCACACGGCACAAGTGCGAATACGGCGTTCGGCGTGTTTGATATGACATCGACCAACAACGATTATGTCGATGCAAAGCGCGGCATTATGCTGACGGATCACCGTCGTCGAGTGCTGATTCAGGATGAGGTTGTAGCCAAGAAGCCGAGTGAATTTTATTGGTTTGCCAATACCGATGCGAGCGTAAAAATCGCGCCGGACGGCAAGAGTGCACTTTTAACCATTGGCGGCGAGCGTATGCTTGCACGCATCATCAAAGCGCCGGCAGAAGCGAAATTTGAGCTTGTGGAAAGAAAGTCGATGTTTGAAGATGTAAATAATGTCATCACCGGCGATGAGGGCGAAAAGCTGCAGCTGCATTTTGAGAATAAAACAGAGCTTGAGCTTTGCGTAGAATATGTTGCGTTAAAAGACGGCGAGGGTATCCCTGCGCCGTGGGCGTATACGAAGATGGCAAGCTGGAGTGCAAATGACAATGATGAAAGTGCCATCGCAGCTGCCGGGTCGAACGTTGTGTTAAAGCTCGGCACACCGAATGCAATTGCAAACGGTGCAAAGACTATGGTGGATACAAACAATGCAGAGGTTGTTCCGTTTACGGAAAACGGCAGAACACTTGTACCGGTACGCTTTATTTCCGAATCCTTCGGCGCGAAGGTGAGCTGGGATGAAGCAACACAAACGGTTGGCGTAAAATATCTGGATAAGGATATCAAGCTTGTCATCGGCTCGAATGAAATGAAGGTAAACGGCGAAGTTGTTTATCTGGATGTGCCGGCAAATACGTATAACTCCAGAACGCTCATTCCGCTCCGTGCGCTTGTAGAGGCGCTCGGTATGAAGGTGTTCTGGGATGACCGCGGCCTGATTTCCATCGGCATCACGGATGCTGCCTATACAGAAGCACAGCTTGTAAAGCTTATTGGCGAGCTGGATTTGCGTGTGCTGGTCAATGGCAAGGATGCGCTGATGTTTGATACGGCGCAAACTGCATATGCACTGGATATCAAGGCAGGCGAGGCGATTCCGCAAATCAGCGCAAGTGTAAACGGTATGCCGGTAGAGACTCTGCAGGCGAATGCGCTCGGCGAAAACGCAAGCTTTACTGTAGGCGACAAAAACTACACTGTATTGATGCAGGCGGATCTGTTTGGCGGCGTAATCGGCCACAAGGACCCGGGTGTGCTGCAGACATTGAAAATTGATGTTGTCGGTGAAGGCGGACCGGACTATGATACCTTCATTTATGTCGAAGACCTTGCAGACTCCACCAACTGGGAAAAATATCCGAAGCGTGGTATTGTCGATGGTGTCATCAACGAAGAAATCAAGAACCGTTGGGCAGCGGAGGGCGACGGCGAATGGATCAGCATGGATTTCGGGGCTGTGAAAACAATCCACTCCATGGCATTTGCCGGCGTAAAACAGAAAACGCGCGCATATAACTTTGATGTTCTGATTTCGAATGATAATGCGTCCTGGACGACTGTACATACCGGCGGCGCGCCGAAAACAACGGATATTATGAGTATTATTCCGTTGGGCGACGTGCAGGCGCGCTATGTGAAGCTGGTGTGCCACGGGTCGAACGAAAGCGCATGGAACACCTATGCGGAGGTTCGTTTCTATGAAAGTGCGGCGCAGCAGGCAGAGGATATTTCATATTGGCCGATATACTTTGCAGAACGCAAGCTTTCCGGTGCGCCGGGTGAACAGCTGCGGCTGACCTTGAGCGGTGTGGATGCCTCCCGCAGTATCGTTGAGGTGCGTGCGGATGCAAGCGTGACTTACAGTATTGCAGACGAAAGTATTGCAACCGTTTCGGCGGATGGTGTGGTCTCCTTTATCAAAGCAGGCACAACCACTGTTACAGTTAC
>JAFQPV010000055.1 GCA_017411585.1 Clostridia bacterium
TAAAAAAGGGAACGCATATGCGTTCCTTTTTTGTTGCGGTTGTTCGCTGATTGTAATTGTAAAAAGGTGAATTTTGTGTAATACTGCGTTGGGGGCAGGCCGGCATACACGAGTATAGCCGTCCTGCCTCCGCCTTGTCTTGCATCCAAATTCCCTCTTTTTATGTTGGTTGGAGTTTGCATTGTAGGGTGCGGCGATTTTCGACGCACCGTAATTATTGCACACACGCGCGAATTAAAATCAACATCGTAGGGGGCATTCACGAATGCCCCGGTCAATCAGTACAAACATAGCGGGCGATTCGTGAATCGCCCCTACTGCTCCTTTTTTAGTTGACAGGTGCGGGAAATGTGTTATACTGGAGTAAAAAGAATTGCTTTAAGGAGGCACTATGGCGGATATTAGAAAAACAGTTTTAAGAAGCTTGTTTTCGCAGATTTGTGCACATTTGGCAATTTTGTTGCAGGGTGCGAGTTATCATTTTGCAGGGGCGGTTGTTGACGTAAATTTGTCAAGTATGCTTTCTGTTTTGTTGCCGCTAATGGTGGCGGTGGCGTGTTTCCTGTTGCTGACACCGGAAGAAAAGTGGGAGTATTGGCTGTTTGTGGGGTGTACGCTTGTGCCTTTTGTTCTGGTTATGGTGCGTCCGGGGTACTTTACGTTTTTGTTTGGATTACTGAATATTCCTTATGGCGTTGGTTTTAATTATTATGAGCTTACCATAAATGTGTTTATAACATGGGCGTTAACCGGAGTTGGCTTTTTAATTGCATTTATTGTACGGTATATAAAGGATGTCAGACATTTTTAATTTGCAAACAGAATGAAGGAGTACAAAGATGAAAAAGCATAAAATTGTTTTGTTTTTTATATTCGGTATTTTTGTTGGTATATGTGTGCAGTTTACAGTGGGAAGAGTGCTTCTTGATAGGAATACGTTCGACAATTGCGGACAAAGCCAGGATATTGCGCAGATGTTCGTACGAAATAATGACGCGGTTGATTTTGATAAATCTATCTTGCTGGAACAGAAAAACGCAAACTTAGAAGGTGCGGTTATCAGATTGGATTATCCGCTGTTAGATTTGCAGTTTTCCGAAAAAGACCAGGGTGTTATTCTTATCAATTATAAAGACGGCGATAGGTTTTATATGTCAACGCAAACGCAAAGTTTTGAGCGTTGTAAAGATGTGTTTTATGTAGAAACTTTTGCTGCGGGAAAAGGCACAACACCAAAATGCATAGTAAGTATTTATAAAAATAATGTGCTTGTTAAAGAAATTCCCGTAATGCGCATATGTTTTGCGGGGTTGGAAAAGGATTTTTATTCGGTAGACCGGAAATAGGACAAGGGTATTAGATAATATATAATAGGTAAAACAGAGGGGCGTGGTTTCGTTACGACTCTCTGTTTTGCGATTTTAACGGACCGTCGAGGGCGCCGGTCCCTACAATGCACAAATTCGAATCAACACCGTAGGGCAATGATTCATCATTGCCGTATTTGCAGCGCGGATGATGAATTCCTCCAACAGCCCTGCAAAGATAATTCAAACAGTAAAGCACAAACGGAATGTCGGCAAGCGCCATTCCCTGCACCACAAGTGAATAATGAATAATGAAAAATGAATAGTGAAAAATTATTGAAGCTTTTTGCCGTAGCAAAAAGCAACCGTAATTATTCAATATTCATTATTATTTATTCTTTTATTGCCATAGGGCAAAAACGGAACGCCACGCCGACCGCCCCTACAATCCATAGTGCCTAGAATGCCTAATTTCCCCCTATCTGGTATACCTTAAAAAAATTCGCAAAAAAAGCTTGACAAAGCTTGAAAATCCTAGTATACTATGCTAGTCTGGGTTTAGGTATGTGGGCGAAGTATGCCCAAATACGGAAAAGTAAACGGTAGATAAAATTGGAGGAAGATATGTTAAACACTTTGAAGGATGCTGACGCTCGAGTCGGTATCAAGCAGTCAAAAAAGGAAGTAGAAGCGGGTAATGTACAGACGGCGTTCGTTGCAGAAGACGCCGATCCTCACGTCACCGAGCCCTTCGTGCGCTTGTGCGCGCGCAAGGCGGTAGAGGTTGTTTATGTAAAAACCATGGCCGAGCTGGGACATGCTGCCGGAATTCATGTCGGCGCAGCAGTTGCGGTCAAACTCAAATCGGTATAAGAGCATTTGCTTTTATATATAAATATGGTGGAAAGGAGGAATCACCAAGCATGCCTACATTTAACCAGTTGGTAAGAAAAGGACGTAAGACATCTACTAAGAAGTCTACTGCACCTGCTCTTTTAAAGAACTACAACTCTTTAAATAAGCGTATGA
>JAFQPV010000056.1 GCA_017411585.1 Clostridia bacterium
CAGACGGCAACATGATCACCGCCGTTGCGCTCAATTCGTCGGGCAAGGGTTGCTTGGTTTCAAGCTCCTACGCTATGGAAGGCGACTACAATTCCTGCGTCACAATGCTCGATTTCTCCTCGACCGAGGTTAAACTTAAAACCTCGCCTGTAAAGTCGCTTGCCTTTGCAACGAAGGAAACAAAAAATGCAAATGGTTTGATTGAGCATATGACGGAATATTTAAATATTATGGCCGGCAAGACGAGCTTTTTGGACCGCGCACCACAGATGCTCAAGGGCAGAAAGTTCTTGCGTTTTATGGATATTGCTGCCGGCTTGCGAAAAAAAGCTTTGTTTCCGTTTTCTTTCACTATTGCAATGAAACAGTTTTCGAACATATCGAACCTGCCTTATCACGTGAAAAATCCTGCGTCGGTTGTAAAAGGCTTGTGGGACATGAAGGATTTGTTTAAAAAGGATTCGAAAAAGTCGCGTATTATTGCGCAAAGCGGTTTCCTGAACGAGCGTTATATAGATAAATTCTATCGAAAGCTTGATAACAAGATTTCTGCCGAACGAGTTTCGTCTTTTATGCTTGAAGCCGGCGACCAACTGGCAGCGAATATTATTTGGTTTTCTGCATATGAAGATGCAGTAAGAAAAAAAGACAAGCTTGTTTTGAAAAATCAAGCGCCGGGGAAATATGCAGACCCAATATTGTATGCAGATAATATAACCAGGCAATGTGTCGGTGGTCGCGGACAAGGTGAATTGCCGCCAATTCTCGAAAGCAAAACAGTTAAGGCTATGTTTCCGTTTGTTGTCGAGTCGATGAACAGTCAGCATAATTTTGATGACGCAGTTCGTAAAGGCGATGTGCTTGGTGTTTTGTTTTCGCAGTTAATTATGGCTTCGATTAATGCAGGACTTGGCGCTTTGGGGCTTGGAGCAGTTGGTTTTGACTTCGTTGAGGCAGCAGCGGATATTTTTGATATCTTTTTTGGAGAAGAAGAGGATGGAGACGATGAGGAAGAAGAGGAAACTTTGACGGATAAATCTATACAGGCGGCGCAACGCTTAGGCGCAGAACTTATTGAATCAAGATGGTATGCCCCTATACTTAGTTTGTTTGCAGGTACGGATGCATGGCAGTCTTTACTGGGTGATGCTTATGATGACAACGTGCTTTCGAATGAGTTGCTTGCTTTTTCTCCTATTGCAGATGCAATGCGCAAAAATGATATACGAGAAATCTTTTATGGATATGTTCCGGGCGGTGCTCAAATAAAGCGTACAAAAAGCTTTTTGCAGGATATGGGTTATATACCGGAAATCAAACATAACTTTGATGATTGGTTCTCGTACGTTCCAAGACAGAAAATATCTGCTTCGTATACGGATAAAGGGGAGTTAAGATTCCCGATTAAATCTACGCTTGGGAATCACATCAAAGGAGTGCTGTTTGGCGAATATGCTACAAATGAGGGTATGACGTACATCGATGAGGAAAGAAAGCCTTTGTCTGAAGAGCGCACTGCGCTGTTTAACGACATGGTGAAAGACGGCTTGGATGCGCAGTACATATACGATGCAATAAATACTGTTGCGGGTATCAACAAAGGTAAGAATCAGGCAGCACGTCAGCGACGTGCAATTATGGATATGGATTTGACACCTGCACAAAAGCTGCAGCTCGACACCGGCATCCTGGGAGAGAACAAAAACCCGGTGGATTATACTTCAGAGGATACATTCTTTGAGACTGCCTATGAAAAGAAGCAGCAGAACACATTCCGGCTGATGGCACTCGGCTTGGATGCAGTAACGGCAGAGGCATATGTGAACACTGTGAGCAAAATCGAGGGTGAAAAGGATGAGACCGGCAATCCTACTGATTACAGCAAGCGAGAAAAGCGCGTGGACTGGATAAATGCTGACAAGTATTTGAACAATGCGCAGAAGGCTTTCCTTTACCGGAATTATGTAATCAACGATGACAAGACGTACAAGCCATATTATGTGGCGCGTGCGCTCGGCACGTTCAGCGATGATGAGCTTGCAGAGTTCTTCCCGCAGTTTATGAAGGTCGAACCGGACTTTTACGCGAACGGCAAGACTGTGCCGAAGAGCAAGAACAAAAACGTTCGTGCCTTGGCAAACAAGCTCGGCTTGTCGCAGGAACAGAAGGATGTATATTACTACTACTTCTATACAAATTCCAAAGAGGGCGACAATGCCGAAGCGAAGATTCTGAACAAACTATACAAAAAGCTGACACCGGAACAGAAGAAGGATTTTGTCGCGTGGTACGAGGACAACGACAAACGTGTTGATGAAAAAGCTTTGCTGAAGGTGTTGGAAGGATTGAATTAAAAAAGACCGCCGTGGGATTTCTCCTGCGGCGGTTTTGTGTTATTTTTCTTTGGATTTGTAATTGGGCGGAGTAATTATAGCGCCGATAGGGCACATATTTGTAATCGAAGAAATTATTACGGAAATTTTGGAAAAAACAAAGGATAATACCGTGCCTTTGCTTTTAAATGTGGTTAATAATTCTTTGCTGTCGATGGTTTCTGTACTGTCTACGAGAACCTCATAACCGACTTTTATATATGAGTTTGTTTGTGGGCCGAGGTTTACTTCTCTGCTTACAAGAATAGTGGCTTGTTTTTCTTGAGTTTCCGCGATTTCAACAGTATCACCTATTGAAACTGTTATTGTTTTTGGATCGCTAATTGCAAAATTATATTTTACAGTTGTTAAGAGTAAATTATTTATTTTGTATTTATTCATAATGTATTTACCTCCTCATTAGCATAAGATAATACTTCTTGCATTGTATCCCATATTTTTGTGTTTGTTGCTGCGTTGATTTTTTGCAAGCCTAAGCTGGAGTCTGCGACATGTCTTAAGTCATCGATTTTCTTGTCTAAACTCATATCACAAGATTTAACACCTAAAAAATGTGCTATTGCATTATTTATCAATAAATTTATGCTTGCGCCCTCATTTTCGGATAAATCTGCAAGTTTGGCATGTGTGCTTTTAGGAACTCTTAATGCGATTTTGCCACTATATTCCGAATGATAATCTTCTGCAGGAAATGCTTTGCCTTCTTCGGATAGAAACTCTAAATATACATCAAGGTTTTCTTGTGCATCCTGAATCGCTTCTTCCATGGTATCGCCGCCACCTATACATTCGGGAACGGAAGGATAGAGCGCGGTCCAGTATGTTGCCCCATCATCTGCAATTTTAGGAAAAACTCTAATTTCGTAATTCTTCATACTTGTTATCCCTCCAATTCAATTATTA
>JAFQPV010000057.1 GCA_017411585.1 Clostridia bacterium
TACTCCTTGGTGTACGCCATCGTTTTTTCCACCAGCTCCATCACCTGATAGCTCATTTCCGGCATCTTAAATGCGTTTGTAATCGCATCGTTGACATTGCCGGAAACCTTGATTGCCTCGCCGATGCGGTTGGAAAAGCCGTTCGGGAACTTGTTGCCGTCATAAATCAGCTTGGGAAACGCCATCTTCTTGACATAGTCCATGCCCATGGCGTAGCATTTGTTAATAAAAATCTGATTGGGCACAAGCTCCGTAACTGCCGCCTGACCGTGGCATCTGTTTTTCACTTTTTCCCAGCTCATATATGCAACCGGGTAGAGGGTGAGCTTCGTGTCAAACGGATACTTTACGAAGGCGGTCTGTGTCGATTTTGCGCAGTGTATTGTGCCGTTTTCTCGCCAGAGCTTTACCAAAACGGTCACATTCTGCTCTTCCTCGTGCGCGGTGAGTGCATTTTCGTCCGCATCCGGCACAATCGCATCAATTTGCGCCTGCGCGATGCCGTTTGCCGCCGCCTCGCGGCGCACATCGTCGACATGGCGGCGCTGTACAATCAGGATGTAGTCCTGCTTTTGCACCTCTGTCGTTGCAGTGTTTGAAAACAGCACATTGGTGTTATCAATCAAATCCACCGCCAACCTGCCCTGCGCGAGCTGTCCGGTTTTTGCCTGCTCGTCAAAATAAACATAAAAGCAGCAATCACCATCCACACAGGCATTTTTCATCGCATCGCGATTTTTGGTTTTCACCTTGGCGTGCTCCATGGCGCGTGCAATTTCCTTTTCCAAAAGCTTTGCCGCAAGCTGCGACTGCGCATCTGTGCGAAACGGACGCACGCTTGCGCCGATGTCATCGGAAACGATAGAGGCGATAAACATATTGCAGACGCGCTTTAAAATGTTAAACACCGGCTTGTCCAGCTCCGGGGCATTTACGCCCTCCCACTGGTTGCCCACATAAAAGTTCTGATTTTTCTTGACCGTGTCGTACAAATCAATGCTCTGCTTGTACGCCACGCCCTTTTTGTACTGCGAAAAAATCGCCTCAGGACTCTGCGTCATCATCATTCTCGCCTCCCGCATCCGCTGTGAAGTTTAACAGGTTTTGCCACTGGCGCATAATGCCGGCATCCTCTATCGGTTGCTCCGGCGCAGGCTGCATTTCACAACAGCCATTGCAGGTCTGCTCCGGCGTACATACATACACACACGCCGCACCGAGCAGCACACCTATAAACCCAATTAGTGCATACATCATACTTTTTTCCTTTCCGGCCGCAGCTGACGGCCGCTTGCTTTTTCTGACTCACGTGCTTCAGACAGCTATAATTATACCTTTTTTCTTGGGTCTACTACTATCAACATAAAACTTTCTAAAAGCTGTTGCGTTTATAAAATTTTTAGTGTATAATGTTTTTATGTATCCCCGAATTCGGGTTTTGGAAGGAAGTAAAACAAATGAGTTTATTGATGAAAAAAACGCTTGCGCTCTCCACCAGGCAAGCTTCATCGGACAGTCTGTTCGGCAGACGCGGCCTGCGCTACTACATATCCGCCGGCACA
>JAFQPV010000058.1 GCA_017411585.1 Clostridia bacterium
ATTGCAGTCTTTTCGCGAAACAGCAGCGACTGCGCTCTATCCTTGCCAAGCACCTTTAAAGTAATGTCCGTTACATTGATTTTTCTCATGAAAAAATCCCCTTTCTTCGTTAGAGACCTCTGCAAAAAAAATGCTTCCGTCTCTTTAATCTTTGAAAGAGACGAAAGCGTTAAATGCTTTAACCTTCCGCGGTACCACTCTTCTTCATCCTCTGCGGATGCCCTCAGATGCAATCACATCTTCACTCTGTAACGGGAGTTCCCGTCTGCCCCTACTTTCAAAGATTTCGCGACAGCCGCTCCGCGGTGAGTTCAACAAAGCTTTCCCAATGCCTCGCACCAACCGGCATCTCTCTCCAAGGCGAAAGTGCTTTATCTACTATTCCGCATCACAGCGTTTCAAAAATAGAATGTAATAAATATACCACACCCGAATTTATTTGTCAATAGTTTTTTCATTTTTTCTATACCAAATTATGCCTTTTCAAACCGTAACTTTTTAAAGAAATACAGAAACAGCACATTCTGCACCAATGCAGTAAAGCCCCACGTCACAGGATATACCGAGTATAATACGCCCAGGCTTCTGAAGCTTGCAAACACGGTATAAATCCAAATCACACGCAGTACACAAGTGCCGCAGATGGAGACAACCATCGGCACCGTTGAATACCCGATACCGCGCAGTGCTGAGCTCGACGTCGACATTATGCCGCCCAGGAACCAAAACGGTATATAGTACTTTGCAATATAACAGCCGACCGCAATGGTTTCCGGTTCTTCTGTGAAAATCAGCATAAACAGCGGAATAACGGCAACACCTATAACACCGAACACAAGCTCAACCACACCAACACCGCTCAGGCAAGTAAGCCAGCTTTTGCGAATTCTGTCCTTGTTCTGTGCGCCGTAATTTTGTGCGCACGCCGTTGTCGCCGTATTCGCAACACCGTTGGAAATGTTGCCTAAAATATTGCCCATATAGTTTACCGCGCCGTGTGCCGCCATCGTTGCCGAGCCAAAGGAATTGATTGCCGATTGCAAAAGCACATTGGACACAGCAAACACCGTCGACTGGATGCCTGTCGGGATACCGAAACGCAAAATCTCGAGCAGCTCCTTTTTGAAAATGCGCACCTTTTTCAAATCAATTCGGCAGGCGTTTTCAATGCGCATCAAGCAGTGCAAATTCAAAAACGCCGCAACACCCTGCGAAGCAAAGGTTGCAATCGCAACACCCGCTACGCTCATATGAAAACCAAGCACAAATATCAAGTTCAATGCCACATTAAGCACACCGGAAAGCGTTAAAAAGTACAACGGACGTTTATTGTCGCCATATGCGCGCATAATCGCACTCGTAAAGTTATACAAAAGAATGAGCGGCATACCTGCAAAATACACGCGCACATAGGTTGTTGCCATATCAATAACATCGCTCGGCGAGCCCATCAGCTCCAAAATCGTTCTTGCCAAGCCTACGCCAACCACCGCAAGAAAAACGCCGCCGATGCAGCTTACCGCAATCGCCGTGTGCGATGCCTTTTGCATTTTTTCTGCATCTTTTGCGCCGTACCCCTGCGATACCACAATCGT
This sequence comes from Clostridia bacterium, assembly GCA_017411585.1. Classification (GTDB taxonomy): domain Bacteria; phylum Bacillota; class Clostridia; order UBA1381; family UMGS1253; genus RGIG2041. The sequence goes on from JAFQPV010000058.1 coordinate 1,596, forward strand.
TACACCCATAGAGATGCCCAAAAACAGCTGCACCAACAGATTAATCAGCGACGAGGTTGAACCGACCGCCGCCAGCGCCGTATTGCCCACAAAACGACCGACCACCATCATATCCACAACGTTAAACAGTGTCTGCATAAAGCCGGAAAATATAATAGGAAGGGCAAATGCGATAATCTTTCCAAGCATTTTCCCTTCCGTAAAATCAATTTCGTATTTTTTTATTCCCACAAGATCAAGTCCCTTGCAATTTGATTATTTATACTATATCAAATCGCACCTGCAAAGTCAAGTCTCTATGAAAGGCTTACTCCTCTTCTATAAGTCGGTATCCTTTAAAATACTGTCTGTCCGTCTTTGCTTTGCCGCCATTGGAATACAGCACCGGTCCATTCTTCAGAAAACCATATTTTTCAATGTTGTACAACACAACCTCCTCCGGATATAACGCAGGCCCTAAAAACGTTTCCAACGGGCTGTAATGCACGCCGCCATAACCCTCGATGACCTCGAATTTTTCTACATCGTCCACATACAGCGGCAAACAGCCGTTATATGCATCCCTTTTGTCCTTGGCATACGGGCACTCAAGCACCTCAAAGGTTTCCGGGTCTGCACCGATGACCGGCACGAGCGTCGACGTGTTTTTCGTGTAAACATACACCTTCTTTTTATCCTTGGCATAAAAAAGTCCGGTACTTTCCTCAATAAGCTCAAAGGTTTCCGGATCTGCGCCCTCC
>JAFQPV010000059.1 GCA_017411585.1 Clostridia bacterium
AAAGAATTAAAGAGAAACTTGGGTGGATAAGTCCGGTACAATATCGACTTAACACCTTGGCTGCATAAAATAGCGTAGCAGTCATTAAAACTACTACGCTATAAAAAGTCTAACTTTTTGGGGTCACATCATACTTTCGTGCGTGTCCGCCTTTTTGTATTCTTTTTTTCTCTGTTTTTGTTCTGAATTTTTTCCTTTGACAGCTAAATGACAGCTAAATGCTTTTATTCTGTATTATGAAGACCTCTCCGTTTTCTGCAGAATGTAGATTCAGAATCGATCTTTACTCTCCGCATTGCATCTTCAACAGTAATAATCCCTTCATCAAACGCCCCGGCAACTTAACTCAAAGCATTTTCAACCTCAAATGCTTACATAAATTTCAACATTTCTTTGTCATTTTCTTTCAGATACCGTTTGTACATCTTGCAAAAATAACTGGCGTCAAAAAAGCCGAGTTTTTCCGCGATTTCGTTTAAAGTCAGATTTTGCTCGTGCAGGCGCATTGCGTGTCTGAATCTGATTTTGTTGCGGTATTCAATCGGCGACACACCCGTGTACTGGCGGAAAAGCTTGCGAAAATGACTTTCGCTTAAGTTGCAGGTGTCGGCATAGACTTGCACCGGCAGATTTTCACAATAGTGCTCGCTGATATAATCAATTGCGCCTTGCACCGGGCAGAGCGCAGCGTCATCTGCCAGCTTTTCAATAAGATAGTAGAGCAAAGATTTGATTTTTACCATTGGTGCAGGCGCTGTGTTATACAGTCGTTCGAGCAAAACAAAAATATTTTCATCTTCATATCTTATCTCTTTATATTTGTAGTAAATCTCTTTCTTGATTAAATTTTCCAGAAGTCCTTCAAAACGAAAGGCGATGGCGATGGCTGTGTTTTTTTCTTCCGATGTTTTGAATTGTGCTTTATACTCGGTTTTCGCCGGTATAAAGACGACGGCGCCTTTCTCAACTTCGAGCTTTGTGTTGTTGATTTCATACGCTCTTTTTCCGGCTAAAACATATTGAAGTATGCAAAACGAACGTCCGCCGTTGAGATAAGAAAAAGCAATATCTTCCTCATAGGTTGCCTTAACGATATCCAAAAGCTTGAATTCTATATCGTGGTAGAGCATTTCTTTGGTCATATACGCGCGCCTCCTTGTGATTAAATTATACCAAATGCAATATAAATATGTCAATAATCTAAAGAAGTTATCGAATTTTTAAATAATCGAATACTACAATTTTATAATCAAATATTATATTGGTTGCAAGAAAAATGTGTAGTATGATTAGGGTAGAAATACTATGGCATATACTGCCGGGCAATGCGTGCATTTTCCGGTAGAAGTTCATATAAAAGGTTCGGGAAGGAGATTAACATGTTTACCTTGGATGAAAAATTCGATTTGTTAAACGATGGCGGTATGCCGTATTCTATGACAGAAGAAAACCTGCATTCCTATGCAAATGCCTCCGGCAAGGTGGAAAGCGGCAAGCTTCTCTTATTGAGAAGATATGCGAAAATGATTCTCAAAACGCCGAAGCTGCAAGTCTTTGATTTTTCGTGCAAACTGGGCTTTTCTCCGCTTGCGTCCTCGGAGGGGATTCCGGTTGTATGGGGCATTCATTTCGGTTATGACCCGGAAAGGCGTGCAGGCAAGCTGTTGCACGTCAAGTATTCCGAGAACGACCGCTTGCTGAGCTTTGAGCTTTACAAGCAGAGCGGCATAGATAAAGTATTGCTCTTTACGCAAAGTACAGAGCATGTAGAGCTTTCCGGAAATACGATGTATGATTTGAATTTTTCTGTACAAAGTGGGAAATGCATCGGGTGCTTTAACGGCGTGAATTTTGGCTTCGATTGCGGCGCGGTGGACGGAAAAATTGCCCTTGTGCACATTTTGTCCATCCATGGCGTTCTGTTTTCTGATATCCATATTGAAAGCAACTGCGCGCCGTATGAAATTATCCGAGATGAAAACTATGTTATGCCGCATTACGACGGTGGCTCCGAAGACTACGCTTTGCATCTTACGGTAAAAAAATATACCTGCGGTACATACGAGGTTTCTTATGAGTTAACGGGCGGTGCAGGTTCAAAATACACACAGGATTACAAGATGGGCGTTTGGTCTATACAGTATGACATTATTACAAACGCTTATATACGCTTTTACGGCGCAAAAAATACGGATAAGCTCTATCTTAAAAACGGCGAGCTTCGTTTTGTGGAGCAGAATGAAAAAATTAAAAAGCCGGAGTTATACCTTCAGGGGCACAAGATGCCTTATACCGGCAGTTTCTTTCTGGAAGAATTTGACGAATCGGCAAAGTTTGCTTACGGCTATGAATTGTTCCGCAGTTTGGGTACGGATTTGCAGCAAGGTCGGCGTGAGTTTGTGTATGCCCAAAATACGCTCGTATACAGTGGCGCACCTTTGACGGACGATTGTATCATTACGGTGCAGTCGCCGGAAGATAAGAAAATGACTGAGAAAATCCCGAAAGACATTGACCTGTATGCGCATGCGCTTTTCCACGCACAGAAGAATCATTATTTCATGCATGATGAAGATGCCGTATTTAAAATCGAAACGCATATACAAAAGTATGCGGAGCTGACGACGGCAAAGTTTTATCTTCTCGATGCGTTTTATGATGTCATCTGCGAGTTGTACCCTTCGCAAGAAAAGACGGATACCCATGCAGAATACGGCTTTGTTTCGAGGGGCTACAACATAAACTTAGGCAAAAAGGCGCAGGGGGTATATCACATTCAATGCAAGGTGCTGCTCGGCGAACAAGTGCTTCAGGTACATACATCGGCTTTTGAGGTTTTGGACGATACCGCCCTTTCGCCGAGAGAAAGCTCGGGCTTTCCGTTTATGTATTCCGGCGAAGCGGCACCAATCAAAGTCGAATACAACTGCCCGGACCCTTGGATGATTAAGCCGGACCACAATGAAGTGCATTATGTGGATTGCATGCAGGCGGTGCCGGAGATTACGGAGCATCGCGCGGGCTGGGCACTATTGAAAACCTATAAAAGAAAGATGTTTTTATGGGCGAATTCCAGAAGCATACCAAAAGGAAAAACATTTAAAGATTACCCCAAAAGCCTGAAGCTTGCAGATTTTGTGTGCATCGATGTGCCGGAGCGTGCACCGCTGACGTACTGCAATGTACTGCCGTACATATTTACCTCCGAAGCGGTACGCAAAATATACAATCAATTCAAAGAAGCGCATCCGGACTATGTGCTTTTTGATATGCCAGAGGACGGTAAGGTTTCAAAGGAAGACTTTATTGACCTTTTCAAACGCTATGGTACTGCGTGGCTTGCGTATCTGAATGATAAAAATACGGACAATCTTATGGAACTGTATGATGAAGTACGAGCGGAATATCCGAAACTTAAATTTTCACACTATGGCCCGTACAATCTGTATACAATGAAACATTCGGGTATCCGTCGCACAAATATGTCGTTTAAGCCATACAAGCGCGCAGCCGAAATGATGGACGGCTTCTGGATTTTTGAAGACTATCCGTTCGTAACGGGACAGGCGACATACAATTCGTCCTGGGCGATGATGGGTCTTTTGCAGAATATGCCGGATGCCAATATTGCCATTGAGCTTTACAGCAGCTTTGACCCGGTTTGCCCGGATGGGTTTCTCTTTTATGCAAATCCGCCTATGGGGTCCATATACGTCGAAAGTTATCGTACGGTGACGCAGGTGTATGAGTATATGTACGCACCCGTGTTTATGGACGGAAAGTTTAAATATTATGACAGACCGGGATTTCAGTTTATGCCGTCCTATAATACCGAAGCAAGTCAAAGATTTGCGGAGTTTTTGAAGGGTTGGGGTACCTATCTGAAAAACAAGCCGGCAAAACCGTTGAAATCGCCGGTGTTTGTAGCAGAATTTCCGGATGAAGATGACAGATTTGACTTCGATTTTTCGGAGCGCGATGCCAACAACATCAGCCAGGCGGGGCAATCGTACATGTATGAAACAATGGCAGAAGCAGGCATCCCAAAAGGCTTTAGTACAACGCTTGAGGGCATTTTGGATTTGGAGGCTTCCATGACGGATATATGCATACTGCCGTCGCTTAAAAATGCTTCGGATGCAGTGAAACAGAAGATTCGCGCGCTTTCGCAGGAAGGTGTTGCTTTGATTGCTGTAAGCGATGTTGCAGATTTGTGCGACCTTTTCGGCGTAAAGTCCGATAAAAAATCAGTTAAACTTGCCGCCCTGCAAACCAATACAGAACACGAGAGCATTACGCGCCGCGACACGGAAATAAACTACAGCGCCGACGGTGCAGAGGTTTTGCTTTCCGTTGTTACACAGGATGGTCAAAACTATCCGTTTGTGTGCAAGTACGGCAACAATATATTGCTCAACGGCTACATCTGTCACGTTGGTTGCGCGCAATATCAGCATGATTTTCATGGCATTGCAAATATAAGTCAGCTTTTGAAAAAAGTAATGATGCAGGTAACAAAAGAGGTTGCCTCTCCGCTTGCAACTGCGGATAACAACTGTGGCATCAGCGTTTTTGAAACCGAAAACGGCGAAAAGAGAATCCTTTTGACAGACTTTACCTTGTGCGGAAATACTATGCCGAAGCAGGTGATGGTTCAACTGAATTTCGACGCAGAGGATGTTGTCAATGTTTGCCATAAAGACATGGCTGTAGCACCGGAGATCATCCGTGTGGACGGCAAGGTAAAAGCCTTTCGTGTTACATTGCGCCCGGGCGAGAGCACTATGTTTAAACCGAAAACCGTCTGCGAGAAAATCAAGGACAAAAAGCTGATGCTCGTTATCTTCTTGGTGGCGGTGTGCCTGTATTTAAACCTGATGTTTAAAATGCTTGCAGGCTTAAAGCTGACTTCGACGCAGATTTATCCGCTTTGTCAGGGACTCGGCATCATAAATTCCTCGGTGATTGGTATGGTGTTTTTCAAAGAAAAGATTAATGCCAAGGCAATTGTGGGTATGGCGATTTCCATTGCAGCACTTATGCTGATCAATTTGTGATTGCCGTTTAAAATTCAAAAGGAGTGAAAAAAGATGATTAAAGTTACTTTTATTGGGGCAGGCAGTACAATATTTGCTAAAAACGTTCTTGGTGATATTATGCTTACCGATGCCTTAAAGCAGGTAGAAATTGCCCTGTATGACATTGATGCAGACAGACTCGACGAGTCGTTTGAGTTAATCTCCGTGCTGAACAAAAATGTGAACGAAGGCAGAGCAACCGTTAAAAAATATCTTGGCGTAGAAAACAGAAAGGAAGCCCTGCGCGGTGCAAATTTCGTAGTCAATGCCATTCAGGTCGGCGGCTATGAGCCAAGCACGGTTATCGATTTTGAAATCCCTAAAAAATACGGCTTACGGCAGACGATCGCCGATACACTGGGCATCGGCGGTATCTTCCGTGCGCTGCGCACGATTCCGGTAATGCGCGAATTTGCAGAGGATATGGAAGCGGTTTGCCCGGATGCCATCTTTTTAAACTACACCAACCCGATGGCGATGCTTTCCGGCTATATGCAACGCTACACCAAGGTAAACACGATCGGTCTTTGCCACAGTGTGCAGGTTTGCGTGTGGGGCTTGTATAATACATTAGGACTCGAGCTGCCCGAAGGCTATGTTGAAAAAATTGCCGGAATTAACCACATGGCGTGGCTTTTGGAAATCAAGGATAAAGATGGAAACGATTTGTATCCGATGCTGCGCGAGGCGGCGAAAAACTTTAAAGATTCTGAATGCAACAACCTCATAAGACTGGACTATTTAAACAAATTCGGTTATTATGTAACTGAGTCGAGTGAGCATAATGCGGAATATAATCCGTTTTATATTAAAAGCAATTATCCGGAGTTGATTGAAAAGTTTAACATTCCGCTGGATTTGTATCCGCAAAGATGCATCAAGCAAATTGCGGAATGGAAAGAGCAAAAAGAGAAAATTTTCAATGGCGGCAATATTACACATGAGCGAAGCCGTGAATACGCTTCGCGCATTATAGAAGCCGTAGTCACCAATAAGCCGTATCAGTTCGGCGGCAATGTGCAAAATACCGGTCTGATTCCGAATCTGCCGTCCAATGCTTGCGTAGAAGTGCCTTGTATTGCAGACGGTAATGGCATTACGCCGATGTATGTCGGGGAGCTGCCGATGCATCTTGCGGCGATGAATATGACAAACATCAACCCGCAGCTTCTGGCAATTCAGGCGGCAGTTACAAAGAAAAAGGAAGATGTGTATTATGCCGCTATGATGGACCCGCATACCGCTGCAGAGCTTTCGATGGATGATATTATAAAAATGTGCGACGAAATGATTGAAGCACACAATAACACACCGTTTAAGGTTTTGTGGTAATCTGTTGTTTTTATATACAAAGGAGGAAAAGCTATGAAAAAATGTATTGCTTTGTTGCTTGCGAGCGTGATTTGCATTGCAAGCGTGGCTTTTACGCCAGTCTTTGCGGCAGAGCCCGTAACGCTCTACAGCGATAATTTTGACGCGTCGCCCGTCGGCGCAAAGGCGACGGGGCTTCGTATGGTGGAAAATGCAACGAAGAAGATTTTTCCGCGTATTGCAGAAGAGGGGACGAACCGCTACCTGCGTATTTATGCAGAGCCGGACGGCGTGGGCGGTCCGCCGCGCGCAGACTTTATGTTCGCACTCAATACGGTGGAGGATATGACGGTGACGCTGAAAGCCAAGGCAGACGGCGCAACACCGAACCTTCAATTCGTTGCAGACGGTACGATTATCGGCCTCGGTAAGGTCGAATCCAACAAATGGGCAGACGTGCGCATCGAGCTGGATTTTAAGAAAAAAACCTCTGTTATGTATGTGAACGGCAGCGTCGTAACGGAAAAAAGCCTGAACATCGCAGACAATGCGGAAAAGGGCGAAATCCGCTTTTGCGGTACGCTCGAGCCGGGGCAGGCCGTTTGCTTCGACGATATCGCAATTACAACAACGGCGGTGCACGAAGTGAAAAAGGAAGAAGAAAATAAGCCGGACGTGGATGCGACAAAGATTCCGTTTGAGCCGAAAAGCGTACCGACCAAGCCGGCAGTTCCGTCCGGTGCGTATGCCTTTTTGGATACGGACTTTACGGGTGTCAAGGAGGGCGATGTAACCAAGACCGGTCTTTTCCACACGGCGACGCCGTATCTTAGCGTTTTAACCATCGGCGATAATGCGCTGATGCGCGCCTGGGCAACGGACGGCAAAAACCACGCAACGCGTATGCAGGTTCAACTGCCTGCCGAGGTCGATACCTATGTGATAGATTTTGCCTTTGTGGCAAGTGAAGACACTGCCGTTTCCTTATCCGTCTATGAGGGAAATAGCGGTAAGGCGACGATTTTTACCAGCACAAAGGCAGAAACTCTGCGCTATGACGATTGGAATTACCTGCACGCTGAGGTGGATCTTGCAAGCCAGACCGCATCCTTCGTTTTAAACGGAAAGCAGACGGGCACGGCAAGCATCAAAGAAATCGAAGACCGCGAAAACAACGTACATCTCCGTTTTATCGCATCGATTGACCCGGGCAAGATTGCATACTTTGATGCAATGCACGTGTATACCATGGAAGAGTATACCTTCGACGGCATTTTGCTTGGTAACCAGGAGGTGCTGTGGGAAAATGTAAAGCCGACGGCGCCGATTTCCGAAAAAAGCTACGTAAAGAATTTAAAATCGCATCCGCGCATTCTTGTACACGATTGGGACGTGATGCGCGAAAAAATCAACCTGACATCGGAGACAAAACAGTGGTATCAGGGCATTAAAGACTATGCCGACAAGTGT
>JAFQPV010000060.1 GCA_017411585.1 Clostridia bacterium
CGTGCATGGGCTGCACCTGCGAAACAAAGTACGGCAACAAGCGCATTTGCAAGGACGGTCCGGTATTAGTGCGGGAGGACATTATATGGTAGACACAAAAGTAGTACTGAGCGGCATTACGCTCGATAATCCGATTATTCCGGCAAGCGGCACCTTTGGCTTCGGCCGCGAGTTTGCCGAGCTTTATGACATCAACTGCCTGGGTACATTTTCGTTTAAGGGGACAACCTTAAACCCGCGCTTCGGTAACGCGACACCGCGTATTGCGGAAACAGAGGGCGGTATGCTCAATGCCGTAGGCTTGCAGAATCCGGGCGTAGAAAAGGTGATTTCCGAGGAGCTTCCGGCGCTTTCTAAGATTTTTCATAAGCCGGTGATGGCAAATGTCAGCGGTTTTTCTGAAGCGGAATATGTAACCGTTGTAGAAAAAATGGACAGTCAGGCGCAGGTTGGCTGGATTGAGGTCAACATTTCCTGCCCGAATGTGCACGGCGGCGGCTTAAGCTTCGGCACAAGTGCGGAAAGTGCTGCGCAGATTACAAAGGCAGTGCGTAAGGTAACGACGAAGCCATTATATATAAAGCTTTCGCCGAATGTAACCAACATTGCGGAAATCGCAAAGGCGTGTGAGGCTGCCGGAGCAGACGGTATCAGCTTAATTAACACCCTTTTGGGAATGCAGATTGATTTAAAAAAGAAAAAGCCGCTTCTTGCCAATAAGACCGGCGGTCTTTCCGGCGCAGCCATCAAGCCGGTGGCAGTGCGCATGGTTTATCAGGTATATGAGGCAGTTCAGATTCCGATTATTGGTATGGGCGGCGTGATGAACGCAGAGGATGTACTGGAGTTTATGCTTGCCGGTGCAACGGCGGTGCAGGTTGGTGCGGCAAACTTAGTCAATCCGTACGCTTGCCGTGACATCGTAAACGATTTGCCGGCAGCAATGGAGAAATACGGTATTAAGAGCTTGTCCGAAATTATCGGCGCGGCACACTGAAGTAATGCAAAATGCAGAATGCAAAGTGCAAAATGAAATACGAAAAAATTTGTAAGGAGAGATAGAAATGGGTAAGGACGTTATTATTGCATGTGACTTTTCGGGCAGAGATGAGGTGCTCGCATTTTTGGATAAATTCACCGGCAGAAAGCCGTTTGTGAAAATCGGTATGGAGCTGTTTTATGCGGCAGGCCCGGACATCGTTCGTGAGATTAAGGCGCGCGGTCATAAAATATTCCTCGACTTAAAGCTTCACGACATTCCGAACACGGTAAAAAAGAGTATGGCAGTGCTCTCTAAGCTGGACGTTGATATGACAAATCTGCACGCGGCGGGAGCAAGTGCAATGATGAAGGCTGCTATCGAGGGCTTGACACGTCCGGACGGCACACGCCCGATTTTAATTGCGGTAACACAGCTGACCAGCACAAGCGAAGAAGCAATGCGTGAGGAGCTCTTGATTGAAAAGAGTATGCCGGAGACCGTTATGCACTATGCAAAGAATGCGGCTGCATCGGGATTGGACGGCGTTGTATGCTCTCCGCTTGAGGCAAAGGTCGTACACGACAGCTGCGGTAAGGATTTCGTAACCGTAACACCGGGTATCCGTTTTGCGGATTCCGAGGTGGGCGATCAGGTGCGCGTAATGACACCGGCGAAGGCAAAGGAAATCGGCTCGGACTACATCGTAGTTGGCAGACCGGTAACGGCAGCGGAAGATCCGGTTGCGGCATATCTGCGCTGTGTTGAAGAATTTGTAGGCTAAGAGGCTGTATAGATAAAGGAGCTAGAAAAATGGAAAAGAAAATTGCAAAGCATCTTTTAAGAATTAAGGCTGTATTTTTAAGACCGGACGAACCGTTTACATGGGCAAGCGGTATTAAGAGTCCGATTTACTGCGACAACCGCTTAACACTTACCGATGTGGAAGCGCGTAATGCTGTAGAAAACGGCTTGGCAGAGCTCATTAAGACACATTATCCGGATGCAGAGGTGCTGATGGGCACATCCACCGCAGGTATTGCACATGCTGCAATCACAGGCCATCTTTTGGATATGCCGATGGGCTATGTGCGCTCCGGGGCAAAGGACCACGGCAGACAGAATCAGATTGAGGGTAGACTTGAAAAGGGCCAGAAGGTTGTTGTTGTCGAGGATTTAATTTCCACCGGCGGCAGCTGTATTGAAGTTGTAAATGTACTGCGCGAGGCAGGCGCTGAGGTACTAGGTATTGTGAGTATCTTTACTTACGGCATGCAGAAAGGTATCGACCGTCTTGCAGCTGCAGACGTAAAGAACATCAGCCTTTCGAACTTTGATGCTGTTGTAGACGCAGCTGCAGAGGAAGGCTACATCCAGCCGGAAGATAAGGCAAGACTGATTGCGTTTAGAAACAATCCGTCCGACGAGAGCTGGATTTCGAAATAATTAAAAATATAAAATGAAAGGAAGATTTGGAATGGAGCATTTAATTGATATTGCTCAACTGTCTACCGATGAAGTGGATGCGCTTATCCGTAAGGCGGAGGATATTATCGCGAATCCTGCAAAATATGCAGATATATGCCGCGGCAAGACATTGGCAACCTTGTTTTTTGAGCCATCAACCAGAACGCGCTTAAGCTTTGAGGCAGCAATGTACGGTCTTGGTGGCAATGTGCTCGGCTTTTCCGAGGCACAAAGCTCGTCTGCTTCCAAGGGCGAGAGTGTTTCCGACACAGCCAAAACGGTTTCCTGCTATGCAGATATTATCGCAATGCGCCATCCGAAGGAGGGCGCGCCGCTGGTGGCTTCTATGGCGGCAAGTGTGCCGGTGATTAACGCAGGTGACGGCGGTCATAACCACCCGACACAGACGCTCACAGACCTTTTAACCATTCATAAAGAAAAGGGCAGACTTGATAATTTAACCATTGGTTTTTGCGGCGACTTAAAGTTCGGCAGAACGGTGCATTCGTTGATTACGGCGATTTCGCGCTATAAAAACATCCGCGTAGTTTTAATTTCACCGGATGAGCTGAAGCTGCCGAGCTACATTAAGAAGGATGTGCTGCAGAAAAATAATATCGAGTATGCACAGACAACGGATTTAGAAGCAGTTATGCCGGAGCTGGATATCTTGTACATGACGCGCGTACAGCGTGAACGTTTCTTTAATGAGGAGGATTACCTGCGCTTAAAGGACAGCTATATCCTCACGAAGGAAAAGCTTTCCGGTGCAAAGAGCGATATGGCAATTTTACATCCGCTGCCACGCGTAAATGAAATCAGCGTTGCAATCGACGAAGATCCGCGCGCTTGCTATTTCAGACAGGTGCTCTACGGAAAGTTTATCCGTATGGCGCTGATTTTGAAGCTTTTGGGATTGGAGGCGTAAGTATATGAATATAGATTCGATTAAAAACGGTATTGTAATTGACCACATTACGGCAGGTAAGGGTATGCGTATCTATCATCTGCTTAAGCTCGACAACCTCGATTGCTCTGTAGCCATTATTAAAAATGTGCAGAGTCGTAAGATGGGCAAAAAGGACATTATTAAAATTGATGCAGACATTCAGATTAATATGGATATTTTAGGGTATGTTGATCCGGGTGTTACCGTTGATATTATTCGCGACAGTAAGCTGGTAGAAAAGCGTTCCATTGATTTGCCGGCACAGCTGACGAATGTACTTCGCTGCAAAAATCCGCGTTGTATTACAACAACGGAGCAGGAACTTGACCATGTGTTCCGCCTGACAGATGCGGAAAACCGTGTTTACAGATGCATTTACTGTGAAACAAAGGCAGCGGAGCAGAACTAAAGGAATAAAGGAGACAAACAGAAATGGAAAAGAAAAACAATTATGCGCTCGGCGTGCTTTTAACGCTGCTGGGCGGTATATTTTGGGGCTTTTCCGGGACTTGCGGACAGTATTTAATGCAAAATTGCAAAATGGACACCAGTTTTCTGGTGTCCGTTCGCCTTTTGGTTGCCGGAATTATATTGGTGGTGTATGGCTTTATCCGCGATGCACGCGATATGGTTGGTGTTTGGACGTCACCTAAAAAAATTATGCGATTGCTGGTGTTTGCCATTTTTGGGCTTGCGTTTTGTCAGTTCACGTATTTGGAAGCCATTCGTCATACCAATGCCGGAACCGCAACGGTGCTGCAATATACGGCACCGGTTATGATTATGGTTTATACCTGCACGTTGGCGCGCAGACGACCGAGCAAGACCGAGGTTTTGTGTGTGGTTTTGGCGTTGGCAGGTACATTTATTATTGCAACGCACGGCAATCCGAGCACGATGGCAATTACGCCTGCCGGTTTGGTGTGGGGGCTTATCTCAGCGGTTGCGATGGCAGCGTATTCGCTGTTGCCGGTTGAGCTGACAAAGCGCCACAGCGGCATTACGGTTTCTGCGTGGGCGATGCTGATTGCAGGCATTGCTTTCTTGTTGGCAACACAGAGCTGGAACAAAGCACCTGTACTGGATATAAGCGGCATTTTAGCACTGGCCGGAATGTGTGTGTTTGGTACGGTGCTTGCATATACAATGTATTTGTGCGGTGTGAAAATGGTCGGCGCGATGCAGGCAAGTATGCTTGCAAGCATTGAGCCGGTTTCGGCAACATTATTTTCACTGTTTTGGTTAAAAACACCGTTTATGTGGGTGGATATTATCGGTTTTGCCTGCATTTTTGTAACCGTTTTTTTATTGGCAAAAAAGAAGGTTTGAATTATGAAAAAAATCGGAAAAATGAATGAAGCGGCATGGATTTTGGGTATTTTGTTATGCGCGCTGGGTGTGGCGTTGTGTACAAAAGCGGACTTTGGACTTTCGATGATTGCAGCGCCGCCGTATATTCTACATTTGAAAATGGTGCAGTATTTTCCATGGTGGTCGCAGGGGACAAGCGAGTACATATGGCAAGGCATTTTGCTTATCTTGATGTGTATCATTTTGCGCCGGTTTAAGGTGAAGTATCTTTTGTGCTTTGCAACGGCGGTGCTGTTTGGCTTTGCGCTTGACGGTTGGTTTTTGCTCTTCGGCGGCAACGGCGCATACGACAGTATGGCCGTGCGAATTTTTTGTTTTGCGGCAGGCGAGGTGATTACGGCACTTGCAATTGCGTTTTACTTTAAAACAGATATGCCGCTGCAAATCTATGAGCTGCTTGTGACGCAGATTGCAGAACAATGGAAGCTAACTACGGCACGAGTGAAGCAGGCAAATGACATCCTCATGTTTGTGCTTTCTATTGCTCTTGCACTTATACTTACCGGCGGTTTTAACGGTGTCGGCATCGGTACAATTGTGATTACACTTGTCAATGCACCGCTGATTCAGCTGTTTTCGGGGCTTTTGGATAAGCTGTTTTGCTTTGATGCGTGTGTCCCGAAACTGGTTGAAAAGCTGAAGGTTTAAAAATGCAAAAAAACGCATAAAAATGTGTTGACAATTAAAAAAAGTTGTGGTAGACTATCAACAATCAAAGACTGTGATGGAAAACAAGTAGGCATGCGAGGCGCCTTTCAGAGAGCTGTCGGTTGGTGTGAGACAGTAAGGACACGCAAGGCTGAATACATTTCCGGAGTCGGGCACCGAACGAAGAAATTGCTTTCAGTAGGCTGTCACGGGTGCGCCCGTTAAAGCGCAGGAGTATAGCGTAGATGAGGCGCCGTACTTTAAAGGCCGTTTCTGTGAAGAGGCGGTAAACTGAGGTGGTACCGCGGGTTTGAAATGCTCGCCCTCTGATGGATTTCAGAGGGCGATTTTTTATTGCCTTCTGAAAAGAATATCAAAAAAGGAGTCGATAAAAATGTTTACTAAAATCTCACTTCTCATCGTATTTTTTGCCATTATGATTGGTGTGGGCTTGTATTGCCGCAAACAGGCAA
>JAFQPV010000061.1 GCA_017411585.1 Clostridia bacterium
ACAGAATCAATACCTGCATCACATATAAAAATATCCGCTGGGTATTCGGCCTGAAAACAGGGCAGTATGATTCTCATTTGCCGGGGCAGCTCGGCGGCACGCTGGTCAGATTGGACAATGACCGCTTTGAGGTTTCACACGTGCCGGCGCTGGTGAATTATGCGCCATTCCCGAGCGGTAGTAAAACTTATGCTGATTTCTTTACAAAAGATGTAGAGGTAGACTGAGTGAGATGTGTTTGTTAAAAAATCAGTACAAATACAATATATGGAAAAGAAATGCAAAAAGGCTTGCTTAAATTATAAGAATACTGTATAATATATCTATCTATAAATATTAAGGAGTGTTATGCAATGGAGTTTAATAAGGTAAAACACGCAGACCCGGAAGTGCATGCTGCGATTATGCAGGAGCTTTCCCGTCAGCAGAACAAGATTGAGTTAATTGCTTCGGAAAACTTTGTAAGCGAAGCTGTTATGGAAGCGATGGGTACACCGCTGACCAATAAATATGCAGAGGGTTATCCGGGTAAGCGCTACTACGGTGGCTGCGAATATGTAGACGTTGTGGAAAACTTGGCAATTGAACGCGCAAAGCAGGTGTTTGGCGCTGACCACGCCAATGTACAGCCGCATTCCGGAGCACAGGCAAACCTGACGGTGTTTTTCTCCGTTCTGGAGCCGGGCGATACCGTTTTAAGTATGAGCCTTGCACATGGCGGTCACTTGAGCCACGGCAGCCCGGTGAATATTTCCGGTAAATATTTTAACATTGTGCCGTACGGCGTAAACGAAGGCGAAAATGTAATCGACTATGATGAGGTTCGCCGTCTCGCGCTCGAGTGCAAGCCGAAGCTGATTTTGGCAGGTGCTTCTGCATATCCGAGAACGATTGATTTTGCGCGCTTTGCAGAAATTGCAAAGGAAGTCGGTGCATACTTTATGGTAGATATGGCGCATATTGCCGGCTTGGTTGCAGCAGGCTTGCATCCGAATCCGGTACCGCATGCGGATTTCGTAACCACCACAACACATAAGACACTTCGCGGTCCGCGCGGCGGCTTGATTCTCTGTAAAGAAGAGCATGCAGCAAAGATTAACAAGGCATTGTTCCCGGGAATCCAGGGCGGTCCTTTGATGCATGTCATCGCATCGAAAGCAGTATGCTTTAAGGAAGCCCTTTCCGATGAATTTAAAGCTTATCAGGCACAGATTGTAAAAAATGCGGCTGCGCTGGCGGATGCACTCGTAGCAGAAGGCTTTAAGCTTGTAAGCGGCGGTACAGACAACCACTTGATGCTCGTTGACTTGACACCGATGAACATCACCGGTAAGGATGCAGAGCATAAGCTTGATGAAATCGGTATTACTGTAAATAAGAATGCAATCCCGTTTGATACACAGAGCCCGTTTGTAACCAGCGGTATCCGTATCGGCACACCGGCGGTAACCTCCCGCGGCTTTGTAGAGGAGGATATGAAGGAGGTTGCGGCGCTCATTAAGCTTGCCGTAACAGACGGCGCAAGTGCAGATGAAATCAAAGCGCGCGTAGCAGCGCTTTGCAAGAAGCATCCGTTATATGAAGCGTAAATTTGGAAAGAGCGTGTCAAATGAAGCTTTGTAATCCTAAGGGAAGGTGACGAATATGCGTGAAAAGGTTGCAGGTCTTTCGTTAAGTCCGGCAATGGACAGAACCATTTATGTAGATGATTTTTGTTTAAATGAGGTAAATCGTGCGCGTGAAGCAACGGCGATTCCGGGCTCTAAGGGTGTCAATGTCGCAAAATGTCTTGCGGCAAGCGGATTAGAGTCGATTTGCTTTGGCTTTATCGGCGGACCGGATCGTGCGGTGTTTATCAGCCAGCTCAATAAGTATGGCGTACGATCCGACTTTTTGCCGGTAGATTATCCGATTCGCAACAACATTAAGATTGTGGATTTGAGAAACAGCACGTATACGGATGTCAACTTGGAGGCAGGTACGCCGACAGAAGCACAATTGCAGTCACTTGTGGAAAAAACGGCGCAGATTGCGCAGGAATGTGCTTATGTGGCACTCAGCGGGCACGTGTCAAAGAGTATGCCGCAGGATTTGTATAAAACGCTTTGCGGTGTAATTCACGAAAACGGTGCGAAGGTTGCGGTGGATTGCAGTGGGGTGCCGCTGCTTTCTGCGATTGAAGCTTGCCCGGATGTGATTAAGCCGAACATCAAGGAGCTGTGCGACAGCTTTGATGTACATTTGGTCAATCGCTATGAAACTATCGAATGTGCAAAGCGTATCCGCGAGCGCGGTGTGAAAAATGTATTGGTATCTGCAGGACCGGAAGGTGCAGTTGCTGCGTGTGAGGATGGTGCATATGTCATTCAGGTGCCATCTATACCGGTATACAACACCGTTGGCGCCGGTGATGCGTTCTTAAGCGGATTTATATACGGACAGACAAAAGGTATGGATATTGAAAATTCGCTGAGACATGCGGCATCATTTTCTCAGGCAGTGGTTAAAAATCATGCATCGGATATGCTGGATTTTGATGCGCTGACTGCATCTCTTGATGAAATTGAAGTGCAAAAGGTTGATTAATTTATGAATGCAAAACGTATTTATAAAGAGGCATATCGTTTATTAGAACAGGTAACGCCGCTCAGAGTGGACTGTGGTCAGCTCTGCAGCGGCGCTTGCTGCATTAGTGAGGATAATGAGGCAGGCATGTATCTGTATCCGGGCGAAGAATGCATGTATAAAAATGAAAATACGCCGTGGCTGCGCATTGAGCCCTCGGCATTTTTGTACGGCGATGCGGATAAGGTAACGCAGATTGCCATTTGCGACGGTACGTGCAACCGTGCGCTGCGCCCGCTATCCTGTCGTATATTTCCGCTGATTCCGTATCTTAAGGAAGACGGAAAACCTGAAATCATCATCGACCCGCGCGCAAAATCGATGTGTCCTCTGGCGCAGACCTTCAGGATGGCGGATTTTGAGCCGGAGTTTGTGCGCCGTGTGAAGATGATTTTCGCTATACTGTTAAAAAATAAGGATGTGCGTGATTTTGTCATCGAGCAGTCCTATGTTTTGGATGAAATCGGAAAATTCTTTTAAAGAGGTGAGTGGCATATGAGCCGTATGATGTGGTGTGCGCATAGCTCGCAGACGGTGCGGATTTTGATGCGTTGATGCCAAGTGAACAGCTGGTGGAATATTTAAAATAAACAATTGAAAACAGAGCACTTATTTTGTCGATGAAAACAAAGAAAGACGACAGAATAAGTGCTTTTTTTTATGCGCAGCATGGTAAAATCGGTGAAGACACAACAGAAAGGATGGAATTTATGGATATAGAATACAACGGACAAAGGCGTGCACTGATTGTTCGGCTGGATGCGGAAGTGGACCATCACAGCGCCGCGCAAATCCGCGAAAGCGTTGATGCACAGTTTTTGCGCACCAAGGCAAACCACATCATTTTTGATTTTTCCTCGCTGCAGTTTATGGACAGCTCAGGCATCGGCTTAATCATGGGCAGATACCGTTTAATCCGTCCGCTGGACGGCAAGATTGTGCTTGCGGGTGTATCGGAGCAGCTAGACCGTCTGATGAGCTTGTCCGGTATTTATAAATAGGTTGACTGGGCAAAAAATGTAGAAGAAGCCCTGGTGAGGGTGCAAGGAGGCAACGGTTATGAAAAATGAAATGCGGCTTTTATTTGATGCACATTCGTCAAATGAGGCATTTGCGAGAACGGCGGTTGCCGCCTTTGTCATGCAGCTTGACCCGACACTGGAGGAAATATCAGATATCAAAACCGCTCTCTCCGAAGCTGTGACAAATGCCATTGTGCACGGCTACGAGGAGGCAGAGGGCGTTGTTGAGGTGCATTGCAGAGTGGAAGGCAGAAGCATAACCGTCAGCGTAACGGACACGGGGAAGGGGATTGCGGATATCCAAAAGGCGATGGAGCCTCTTTATACGGGAAAACCGGAAGCAGAACGCTCCGGCATGGGCTTTACCGTGATGGAAGCCTTTATGGACAGTGTGTCCGTGCAGAGCATTTTAAATGAGGGAACGACGGTTACTATGGAAAAACAATTGCGCGCACACGATGCGCGAGGTACATTGTTTTCTGCAGCGGAAACCAATCATAGCGAGGCATAAATATGATGCTGGATACATTACATATAAGACAAGATGAACAGCAAAAATTTTCTTCGGAGGAGCGCAGAAAACTCGTTGAAGAGAATATGGGACTGGTTGGCAGCGTTGTTAAACGTTTTGTCGGTGCGGGACACGATATGGAGGACTTGTTTCAAATTGGCTGTGTCGGCCTTGTGAAGGCGGTAGAACGCTTTGATATGCGCTTCGGTGTAAAATTGTCCACCTATGCCGTTCCGGTGATTCTGGGCGAAATTAAGCGCCACCTGCGCGATGACGGCGCGGTGCGCATCAGTCGCAGTATCAAAACAAATGCAATGCATATTCGCGCATATATTGAGCAGCGTGAAAAGGAAAACGGCGCAGAGCCCACGGTCTCGGAAATTGCTGCGCAGCTGCACCTGGAAACAGAAGATGTACTTCTTGCCATGGATGCCGTTCGCCCTATACAATATCTGCAAGCAACTGAGGAGGAAACCGGCTTTTCTTTAATGGATACGCTTTGCGCCCCGGATACGGAAGAACATATTCTAGACCGCATCGCTCTGCGTGAAGCCATCGCAAGCCTGCCTGCGCGGGATCGGCAAATACTGACAATGCGCTACTACCAAAACAAAACCCAAGCGCAAACTGCCGCCATCCTTGGCATCACCCAAGTGCAGGTTTCGCGTCTGGAAAAAAAGCTTCTCGCGACCCTGCGCGAAAAGCTGCTGTATGAACCTTAACAAAAAGTTCACAGTTTATTAATTGCCATTTTTACACCCATATTGTACAATATAGCTACAATAAAACTTTAAAATTGCATACAGAGCGGCAAAGGCTATTTATCAAAAATCAAATGCATTCCCCCCTTAAAACATTCCCCCCTACAAAATAATGTTGCCACCAAGCGAAAAGTTTGGTAAAATGTATTTGAAGCTAGTATAAATAGTTTTTGCCTTTTGTTATTTTTGAAAGGTGAATTTGGCGTAATACTTCGTTAGAATGCTCGCGCATACAAAAGTATAGCGCTGTGCTTCTGCCTCGTCTTACGCGCAAATTCCCACTTTCAAAGCGAAGCGAATGGATGAATTTGGCGTAATACTGTTAGAATGCTCGTGCATACAAAAGTATAGCACCGACAAAGCTGTCTCGCCCTGCATCCAAATTCCCATTTTCAAAGCGATGCGAATGGATGAATTTGGCGAATTGCTTTGAAACGGTATGTAGGGACCGGCGTCCTCGACGGTCCGAAAATACAGATGCAGCACTTCGGCTTTTCAATGTTAACAGGG
>JAFQPV010000062.1 GCA_017411585.1 Clostridia bacterium
AAGTCCTCTACATCCTTTGCGCAGGTCGGTTTGAAGCCGCCGATACCCATATTGGTTGTACCGAGCTTTTTATGATTCTCAATCGCACCCTCGATGTCCTTTTTCATCATGTCTAAATTGTCGTGCGTACCAACAATTTCAATGCCTGCATCTGCAGCCATTTCGCGGAACTTGTCATAAGCAAAGCCGTAGCAGCCCGCTGTCTGCGCTTCACTGTAGCCAAGCTCAGCGAGCTTTTTAAATGTAGCTCTTGCCTCTTCCTCGGTACCGAAGTGCGTTCTTACGGTAAATAGCTGCAAACCGATTTTCTTCATTTCCATATTTCTCTACCCCTTTTTGAAAAATAGTATTTATGAGTGTATTGTATCACCTTTTTATGCACATTTCAATAGCAGAATAACGCATTTTTTTGCACAAAACGCTCATGCTTTTGCGAACGCAGCTTAATTTTCCTTTAAAAAATGCATCCGTGCAGTCTGCACGGATGCATTTCATTATTCCTTCCAGGCTACAAAGCCGTAGCTGTCCAAAATCTGAAAATACTTTGCAAGTCTCTCATACAGCGGATGTGCCGCTTCGCCGAATTTTTCATCGACCAGCTTACCAAGCTCGATGATGTTTTTCTCTCCATCCAACAGCGGCCATACAAAACTGCCGGTTTCATCCAAATGCACATAGCTTACGCGCGGCTTTTTAAAAAGCTTTTGCGCTATGCGATTAAACAGCCCCGTATTTTCAATTTCCAGCGTAACCTTCCCCTCTGCATCCGTGCTCCACTTCAAGTGTGCCGAACGCATAGGGCTGCGCTCCAAAAAATTTTCAGAAATGATATTGTTCTTTTTTCTCATGGCTTACTTACGCTTCTTCCACAAAGAGAACTTCAAAACGGTTAAAACGATAATTGCAAACAGCACCAAGCCGCCGATGTTCATAAATGCCGGAGAAAGACCAAGCTTTGCAGAAAGGTCAATTGCTTCGCCAACACCAAACACAGCAAGTACCGCTAAAAGAATACCTACAAGACCTTCACCGGCAATCATACCGGAGCAGAAGAGAATGCCGTCGTTTGTAATCTCTTTCTTTTCTTCTTCCGGCTTCTTCATCTTGTCCATCGCAAGTCTTACAAGACCGCCGACCATAATGCAAGCATTCAGCTGTACCGGCAGATATACACCGATGGCAAACGGAAGTACCGGAAGGCCGACAACCTCAACTACAACTGCGATGCATACGCCAACCAAAACGAGCGACCACGGAAGGTTGCCTTCCATAACGCCTTCAATAATCAGCTTCATCAGTGTTGCCTGCGGTGCTGCCAGCTCGTCACCGCCGAAGCCCCAAGCTGTATCCAACAGATACAAGGTGCCGCCGATGGCAAACGCCGCTGCAATAACACCGAGAATTTCACCAATCTGCTGCTTCTTCGGTGTAGCACCAAGCAAGAAGCCTGTCTTTAAGTCTTGCGAGGTGTCGCCTGCAATTGCAGATACAATACAGATAATCGAACCGATAGCAATTGCACTCTGCATACCTGCTGCACCAGCCATACCTGTAAACTTCAAAATCAAAGTGGTAATTAAAAGGGTTGCAATCGCCATACCGGAAACCGGGTTATTGCTGCTGCCGACAAGACCAACCATTCTGGACGATACTGTTGCAAAGAAGAAACCAAATACCACCACGATAATTGCACCGATCAAGGTTACCGGAATTGCCGGAACAAGCCATACAAGAATTGTCAAAATCGCGATTACAATTAAAACGACCTTTAAGCTGATATCCTGCTCAGTACGTAAGGTTGAACCACCCTTTGCACCTGCAACACTCTTCATTGCGCCTGCAAAGGTTTTTACTATGAGCGGCAGGGACTTAATGAGGCTGATAATACCGCCGGCTGCGAGCGCGCCTGCGCCGATATATCGCACATACGTGCCCCAAAGCGCACCTGCGCCACCTTCAGCAAACAATGTGCCGATCGGTGCTGTGCCCGGTGCAAGCGTTGTATCGGCACCGAAGAGCATCATCAGCGGAATGATAACCATCCAGGAAAGCACGCCGCCCGCGAACATATAAGAAGAAATTCTTGCACCACAAATGTAGCCGACACTCATAACCGCCGGATAAATCTGCGTACCGATTGTGCCGGCGAATCCCTTAAAGGTATAGGAGATTTCACCTGCAACCAGCTTTAAGCCGTCGATAATAAACTTAAACAGTGCCGCAAAGCCCATACCTGCAAATACGGTAGAAGCCTTTGCGCCGCCTTCTTCGCCTGCCAAAAGCACCTCTGCACAAGCCGTTCCCTCCGGATACGGCAAAACGCCGTGCTCCTTTACGATGAGCGCGTTTCTTAAAGGCACCATAAAGAATACGCCCAAAAGACCGCCCAAAAGCGCAATCAGTGTGATACTGATTATATCCGGCTTGTCCATTACGCCTTCCTTTGCCCACAAAAACAGCGCCGGCAAAGTAAAGATTGCACCTGCTGCAAGGGATTCACCTGCAGAACCAATCGTCTGCACAACGTTACTTTCGAGAATTGAATTTTTGCGCATTACCACACGGATAACGCCCATTGCAATTACGGCTGCCGGAATCGAGGCAGACACCGTCATGCCGACTCTAAGGCCCAAATATGCATTTGCTGCGCCGAAAATTACCGCGAGCAGAATACCCATAATTACGGATGTCACCGTAATTTCCGGCGTAATCTTCTCTGCCGGAATATACGGCTTGAAGTTTTCTTTATTGTTCATGTTTTTCTCCGTTCCGCCGCAAGACTGCGACTAGTTTTCATCCTTAGTATTGTACCACATCTACCGGTGGTTTGTAAATCCTTATTTACATTTCGCCAAAATTTGTTTCACCAACGCAAAGGTTTCTGCCGTTGAGGAAATGCTGAGGCGCTCTTTTACCGTATGCACATCGAAAAGCGCAGGTCCGATTGCAATGCAGTCGAGTCCCGGAATCTTCGATGCAAACACACCGCACTCCAGTCCGGCGTGGATGGCTTCTACCTTCGCCTCGCCGCCGCACAAATCCTTATAGCACGCTTTATAGTGCTCGCGCAGCACCGAATCCGCCTTATACTCCCAGGACGGGTAGTGGCCATCTGTTTTTGTGCTGCAGCCGAAGGTCTTTGCCAGCGCAAACAACCGCTTTTCCAAAAAGTCAAGCGCCGTCTGCTTATTGGAGCGCAAAGTAAAGAGCAGCTCTACCACACCGCTCTGCGTTTTAAGAATACCGAGGTTTAACGAGGTTTCCACAAGCCCCTCGATGCTGACGCTCATATCCATCACGCCGCACGGTGCGCACAAAAGAAGCTGCGAAAGCTTATCACTGTCCGCCTGCGGCAAAACATCAAATTCGCCCATCTCACCTACGCTTACCTTTAAGGAAGCATTTGGCTCGCGATCGATGATTTCCTTTTGAATCATATCCATGCTGTATTGCAGCTTCTGCACAAACACCTGCGCATTTTCCACAACAAGCTCTGCGCTGCACGCAAGCGGAATCGCATTGCCCTTGTCGCCGCCATTTACGCCAATGAGTCTGAAATCGCCTACGGCCCTTGCCTCGTGCAGGATTCTGCCCATCAGCATATCTGCATTCACTCTGCCCTTATGAATTTCGATGCCCGAATGTCCGCCCTGCAGACCGGCGATGCGCAGAGTGATGTGTGTTCCGCGCACGCGAATCGGCGTATAGGCAAGTGTCATCAAAAAGTTGCTGCCGCCTGCACACGATACCGTCACCGTGCCCGGTTCTTCCGCATCCATATTGATCATCCTTTTACCGGACAAAAGCTTTGCATCTAATGCCATCGCACCGTACATACCGGTTTCTTCATCCGTGGTAAACAGTGCTTCAATCGGCGGATGTGCAATATCGTCGCTTGCCAGAATTGCAAGCGCCATCGCAACCGCAATGCCGTTGTCTGCACCCAGGCTCGTCCCTTCCGCTTTCACAAAATCGCCGTCCACATACGGACGGATGCCATCATTTTCAAAATCGATATTACAATCCTCTGTCTTTTGGCATACCATATCCAGATGCCCCTGCAAAATCACAGGCGCCGATGCCTCGTAGCCCGCAGTGCCGTTTTTGTATATCACGACATTGTTTGCCGCATCGCGCACCGCACGCAAGCCATGCCTTTTTGCAAAATCCAAACAATACCGGCTGATTTGCTCCATATTGCCGGAGCCATGCGGAACAGAGCAAATTTCTTCAAAATATTCAAATACGCGCTTCGGTTCAAGCGCGGATAAATTTTTCATTATTTCTCGCCTCCGTTGTTAGTATAACCGTACTTTTCTATTATAAAGGATTATTGTTAAAAAAGCAACAAAAAAGGATGCCACGGCATCCTTTTTAAAAACTATTGCTGCTCTCTTAATCGCTTCATCGCCCGCGGCTTGATAATCGCAAGCGTAATTAAATGACATACAATTACAAATATCCACGAAATCGGCCACGCAATAAACAATGCCCACTCCTCACGGAAATACGGAAGCACAAACAATACCCACATCATGCGCACACCGCAGGTGCCGATAAAGCTGGTAATTGCCGGTATCGTTGAAGAACCGAGGCCGCGAATCGCGCCCATTAAGCACTCCATTGCGCCCACCAGGAAATACGGCGCTGTCGTCATCCAAAGACGGAGCACACCAATTTCGATTGCCTCCGGCGAGTCGGTGATATAAATACCCAAAAGCGGACGCGCAAACAGCACACACGCACCGCCAAGCACAAGACCTGCAACCACCGCACAAATGAGCGGAATGTAGATAAACTTATTGATGCGCTTTTCGTCCTTAGCGCCATAATTTTGACTTACGCCCGTTAAAACCGCCTGATAAAAGGCGTTCATCGACACATAGACAAAGCCTTCAATATTACTGCCTGCCGTCGAGCCCGCAATCGTCACAGGACCGAAGGAGTTTACGCCCGCCTGCACCACTGTGTTTGACAGTGCAAAAAACGAAGACTGCACGCCTGCCGGCAAGCCGACGCGCATGATTTCCTGCAGGGAGGTTTTATAAATCCTAAGCGAGCGGATATCCAAACGATACGCGCCCTCCGAGCGCATCAGCGTAAACAAAACCGCTGCCGCAGATAAATAGTTTGCCGCAATCGTTCCTATCGCAACACCGGCAACATCCATATGAAAACCGATAACCAAAATCAGGTTCAGCACCACATTCACCAAGCCGGTCACCGCCAAAATGTAAAGCGGTCTTTTCGTATCACCAATGGCGCGCAGAATGGAAGCACCAAAGTTATAAATAAGCGAGGCCGGCACGCCGACAAAAATAATGCGCATATATAAAACCGCGCCCTCCAGCACGGCGCCCTCCGGTGTGCCCATCAAAACCAGCAGCGGGCGCGCAAACACGAAGCCCACAATGCCGGCAAACACACCGACAATTACGGAAAGCAGCATCGCCGTATGTACCGTTTCATGCATACTTTTCACATCTCTTGCACCAAATGCACGCGAAACCGCAACACTGGCACCAAGCGAAAAGCCGATAAACACATTAACCAGCAAGCCGGAAACCGAGCCGGTTGCGCCAACGGCAGCCATTGCATTCGAGCCGGCAAAGCGACTGACTACAATCAAATCCGCCGCATTGTACAAAAGCTGCAACACACTCGCCAAAA
>JAFQPV010000063.1 GCA_017411585.1 Clostridia bacterium
CTCCTTTGCTTTGATTGTAAAACCAGATTTATTATAACGAAAGACGGTTGTGAGTGTCAACCGCTTTGCGTGCGAAATTTTTTCGTAGGCTTGCCTGCGCCCTTATTTCACCTTTGCTTTTTGCTTGAATTCCGAGGGCGTTATTTTCGTATGCTTTTTATACAACCTGAAAAAGTTGGAGTAGTTCTGAAAGCCTGCCCTGTAGCAGCTTTCTTCGATAGAGCCGCCTTTTGAAACCAGCTCGTTGAACAGATTTATCCTTTTGAGAATAACGTAGTTCCATAAAGATATCCCGACGTGCTCCTTGAAAAGGTGCGTAAGGTAGGAGCTGCACAGGTTAAACGCCTTTGCAACGCTTTCGACGCTTGTGTTTTCGGAAAAATGGCGGTTTAAATAGTCAAGCACCGCGTTGATCACGTCGTTGGACGACGCCGCGGCAACGCTGTAGGCGGCAGAGGCGCCGAGCTTATCCAGCACGGAAAAAAACTCAATCACCTTGCAGATGCTCAGCAGTTTGTTTTCGGGGGACGGCGCTTGTACGAGGTGGTGAATTTCTGTAAATTTATTATGCAGGCCGTGCATTACGACGTCTTCTTTCTTTATTTTGTGACACAGTTTTTTTTCGCGATTGAAAAACGGCGCAAAAAAGGACGAACAATCCGCCGGGAAATTCTGGAGTATGGCCTTTGTGATGTGCAGCGTGAGGCGTTCGTGGTATATGCTTTTGTCGACGCTGCAGCAAAACATTTCCGAGGGGTTGAGCAGAATAAAATCGCCTTCCTCAATGTCGAAATAGTTGCCGTCAATTCTGATGTTGCCGCTGCCCTTGATGAAATAATAAATCAGAAATTTATCGACGTCGTGCAGGTGCCTGGATGTGGAATTTTCTGCGGAAACGCCGAAGGTATGATTGAGCTGAAAGCCGCAATCTAAATTAAATTCTTCTCTGTGAAACGTATTGTCCAAAGCATTCGCCTCCCTCTATAGCAGAATTGTACATAAAAATAGCCAAATAGTCAATAGTATATTGAATTATGCTATTATATAATAGCATATACAATAGTAAACAGAGGTGATATTATGTTTGGAATTCAAAACGAAAATATTGTAAAAATCAGACGCGAGATCCACGAGTATCCGGAGCTGGATTTTGAGATGGAAAAAACGTTAGCCGTTGTCAAAAGAGAGCTCGATAAAATCGGTCTTGCTTATACGGAAGAATACGGGCAGGGCAGTCTCGTTGCGTACATTAACCCGGAAAAGGACAACTTTACCATCGCGCTCAGAGCGGATATGGATGCGCTTCGCATTCACGAGCTGACGGACGTACCGTTCCGCTCCAAAGTTGACGGCAAAATGCACGCCTGCGGTCACGATGCACACACGGCAATTTTAATCGAAACTGCGCGCGTACTTAAATCGATGGAAAACGACATCAACTGCCGCGTAAAGCTGTTATTCCAGCCGAGCGAAGAGGGCATGAAGAGCGGCGCGATGATGATGGTCGAAAACGGCGTGTTAGACGACGTGGATATTATTGCAGGCTTACATATTTCCAATAATATGGATTCGGGCTTGCTCGGTGTTTGTCCGGGCGAAAGATCGGCATCGAGCCGACATTT
Source organism: Clostridia bacterium (assembly GCA_017411585.1). Lineage (GTDB taxonomy): Bacteria > Bacillota > Clostridia > UBA1381 > UMGS1253 > RGIG2041. The sequence continues at coordinate 1,623 of JAFQPV010000063.1, forward strand.
CACAATTGAAATTGAAGGCAAGCAGGCGCACGCGGCGGCACCGCATAAGGGCATTGACGCGCTTGCGATTGCCGTGCGTTTGTATGAGGCGATTCAGTTGATTGTGACAAGAGAGGTCAGCCCGTTGGAGAGATATCTTTGCCAGGTGGGCAAGCTGGAAGCCGGCACTTCGCAAAACGTTGTGGCGGGCAGTGCAAAAATGGTGGGTACGATTCGCGCGTACAAGGTGGAAATCAGCAACTATATCTGGGGCAGAATTGAGCAGATTGCGCAGTCGCTCGCCGCAGAAACCGGCGCGAAAATCACAACGCACGGTCCGCTCAAATCGCTTTGCGTATATAACAATCCGTATTTAAGTGAAGTTTTAAAGGCGTCGATGGCAAAGGTGATTGGCGCAGAGAACGTCAAGGATGTAAAACCGACGATGGGCTCCGAAGACTTCTCGCGCTTCAGCGAAAAGGTGCCGGCGGTATTTTTCACCATCGGTACGAGAGACGAGGCGACGGGATGCACAACACCGGCGCACAATGAACGCTTTAAAATGGACGATGCTAAGCTGGAAAACGGCGCGGCGACCTTTGTGCAGTTCGTGTTGGATAATCAAAACGGTGTAGATATGCAGAAGGTTAAGGATTCGGAGGACAGATAAATGCGCATGAACAGAAATTCACTCGATACGCTCTGCGGTGCGCTTTCTTACGCACTTGGCATTGAAGCGCCGAAGGAAAGTGCGCCGAAAAACGCTGACCTTGCGGAGTATATTGATAAAATTTTCGAAGGCGAAAAAGCGGATAGAATTTTTATGTACAATCCGGACGCCATCGGGCAATGGGTTTATGAAAAGTACAACGATTTATGTACTGCGGCGGATATGGTTACAGAGTTTCAGCTGCCGCTTGAAAGTGTGATGCCATCGGTGACGCCTGTCAATTTCGGTACGATGTACACGGGTGCACAGCCGGCGGTGCATGGTATACAGAAATATGAAAAGCCGGTGATTGCCATTGATACGATTTTTGATGCCTTAATCAGAGCGGGGAAGAAGCCGGTGATTGTAGCGTATGGCAATTGCAGTCTTTCTAACATTTTCTTGGAAAGGGAAATGGATTATTATATCTGCAAAACCGTTGACGAGGTAAATGCGAAAGCGGCAGAGCTGATTTTAAAAGACGAGCATGATTTTTATGTTGTATACAACGGCAACTACGATTCGGTCATGCACAAAACGGGTCCGGAAAGCGTGCAGGCGCTTTCGGAGCTCAAGGCAAACTGCAGAGCGTTTGGCATGTTCTCGGCAATGATAAAAGAGCATTGGACAAGCCATAATACGCTCGTGGGCTTTGCGATGGACCATGGCTGTCACGAAATTGACGGCGAATGCGGTTCGCATGGTTTGGATATGCCGGAAGATATGCATATTATGCATTTGTATCAGGGGTATAAAAAAGAGAAGAATTAAATCGAGGGGAACAAAATGAAATATCCGAATGTAAAATTTACGGCAGCGGGAGATATGCTGATTCAAAGAATGATTTCCACGGAGTATGAGGGTTTTTCTGAAGTGCGCGATTACATTTCAAAAGCGGATGTGCGCTTTTTCAACCTGGAAACCACACTGCACCATGGTGAATTTTTCGGCAACCAGTTTTTTGGCGGCAGTTTTCTGCATGCAGATCCTGCTGTGTTGAATATTGCAAAGGCATACGGCTTTAATATGCTCTCCTTCGCAAACAACCACACGATGGATTTTTCGCACGGCGGACTTTTGGCTACGCTCGACTATGTAAATCAAGCCGGCTTTGTGCACGCAGGTGCGGGCAAAAACTTAGAAGAAGCCGCACAGCCGGGGTATTTAGATACGAAAAATGCAAGAGTTGCGTTGATTTCTGTTGTATCTACACTGGTTAATCCGGCGGCAATGGCAGGTAAGCAATCCCGTCGCTTTATCGGCAGACCGGGCGTAAATCCGCTCCGCGCAGATGAAAGAATAGAGCTTCCGCCGGAAGAGTTTGAGGTAATTGAGCGTATCGGACGCAATTGCACCATCAACGCAAGAGACAATATCAAAAGAGCGGAAGGCTATGATACAGCACTGCCGGAAGGCATTGCAGTTTTAAAGGATCTTCAGTTTTTCAAGGGCGACAAAACGTACTATCATATGTCGGTGAACAAAGAAGATATGGCAAGAGTGCAAAGGGCTATCTATGAAGCACAGATGCAGGCGGATTATATTATCGTAAGCTTTCATGCACACGAGGTTGGCGGAACTGCGAAAGAAACACCGGCAGAATTTCACACCGAGTTTGCACGTGCGTGTATCGACAGCGGTGCGCATGCTGTCATCGGTCATGGTCCGCATTTGATTCGTCCGCTTGAAATCTACAAAGGCTATCCGATTTTCTATTCGTTGGGCGATTTTATGATTCACAACGAAAACATAGCCAAAGCACCGGAAGAAATGTATGCAAAATACGGTTTGAATTCGGATGCAACCATGCGCGAGCTGTTTTGCAAGCGCTCCGCAAATTATACAAGAGGTCTTATGACGGACAGAAGAATGCTTGAATCGTTTATTCCTTACTTTGAAATGGATGATGGAAAGCTTACAAAGCTCGAACTTCTGCCGATTGAACTGGACTTTGAGCAGCCGCGCTGGAGAAGTGGTAATCCGCACGTGAAAACGGATGCCGGCATTCTGGAGAGACTGCAGGAGATGTCTGCAGCTTACGGCACGAAGATAACGATTGATGACCGAGGCATCGGTATTGTTGAATTATAATATAGGAAAGGACGATAGACTATGCTTATTAAAAATGGTATGATTCATGACGCGGTAAACAGAGAGGCGTACGTAGCCGATATTCTGATTGCCGACGGGAAAATTAAAGCGATTGAAAAAAAGATTGCAGCAGCGGAGGGCGAAACCGTCATTGACGCGGCGGGCAAGCAGGTGTATCCGGGTTTTGTTGAGGCGCATTGCCATATGGGTCTTGCCGGAAAATACGGCTTGGGCGATTCGACATCGGACCACAACGAGAGAAATGAGCCGATTGCGTCGCATCTGCGTGCAATTGACGCGATTGACCCGTTTGATCTTAACTTTGAACATGCAAGAAAAGGCGGCGTAACTACCGTTTGCGCAGGCCCGGGCAGCAGAAACATCATCGGCGGTACCTTTGCTGCATTAAAAACAATAGGTATATGCGTTGATGAGATGGCAATTAAACCGGAAGTGGCTATGAAATGCGCATTCGGCGAAAATATCACCAAGGCGTACGGCGATAAAAAGCTTTCCTCCAGAATGACGCTTGCCGCAATTTTCCGCGAGACGTTGACCAAAGCGGAAAGATACAGAATGGCTGTGGATGCCGCAAACGGCGACGTTTCCAAATATCCGACTTACGATGCAAAGCTGCACGCACTTTTGCCGGTTATGCGCGGTGAGATGCCGCTTAAGGCGCACGCGCATCAGGCAAACGATATTTTAACCGCCATTCGTATTGCAAAGGAGTTCGGCGTAAAGATGACGTTGGAGCACGTTACGGAAGGGCATTTGATTGTAGAGCAGCTGAAGGCTTTTGATTGCCCGATGGCCATCGGTCCGTCTTTTGCAAACGCATCGAAGCTTGAACTCAGAAACAAAAGCTGGGAAACGGCGGCGGTGTTGTCTAAGGCCGGCTGCCACGTTTCTATTACGACAGACAGCCCGGTTGTAGGGCAGGCAAATCTGCCGCTTTGCGCAGGTTTTGCGGTCAAGGCAGGCATGGAACCGTTTGAAGCGTTAAAAGCAATTACGATTTATCCGGCAGAGCATATCGGCGTAGCGGACAGAGTCGGCTCCATTGCGGTTGGCAAGGATGCGGATATCGTTATCTGCGACGGCAATCCGTTTGAAATTGCTACGAGAGTGGAATATGTTTTGATTGACGGCAACGTCGTGGCAGACCATCCGGAATTCAAATAAGCATACGGGGGAGAAAGGAACGGGATTTTTATGGAAAATAACCGTATTGTTGATGAATTTATTGCGCTTACAAGCATCAGCTCACCTTCGTTTGGCGAACGCCGTATGGCAGATGTGTTAAAAGAACGACTTGCAGAGCTTGGCTTTGACGTGCACGAGGACAACGTCGGCGAAATCATCGGCGGTAACGCAGGCAACGTTATCGGCATGCTGAAGGGCACAAA
>JAFQPV010000064.1 GCA_017411585.1 Clostridia bacterium
ATTCGAGTTTGTAAAGGTCGACGGCAAATACATCATGGATTACATCTTAGAGGAATGCAGCGAAAATGTAAAGCTGATGGTGGATGTATACTGGCTTTCCGTTGCAGGCATCAACCCGGTTGATTTTCTGAAAAAGAATGCCTCCAGAGTCGGCGCAGTACACTACAAGGATTTAAAGGTTGTAGACAATGCACCGGAAATGTGTGAGGTTGGCTACGGCAATCTCGATTGGGATAAGATTATCGCCTGCTGCGATGAATTGAATCCGGAATTTATCTTCGTCGAGCAGGATAGAAACTTCGACAACCCGTTTGATTCTCTGAAAATGAGCTACGACTTTTTAAAAGCGAAAGGATACAAATAATATGAAAATGTCATTTAGATGGTACGGGACAGACGACCCGGTTACCTTAGAAAAAATCGCCCAGATTCCGGGCATGCACAGCATTGTTACCGCAATTTACGATGTGCCTGTCGGTCAGGTTTGGCCGGAGGACAAGGTTGCGGCTCTGGCAAAGGCTGTGGAAGCTGCAGGTCTTAAATTTGATGTTATCGAAAGCGTACCGGTGCACGAGGATATCAAACTCGGCGCAGGCAAGCGCGATGAATACATCGAAAACTACTGTACCAACATTCGCACACTTGCAAAGTACGGTGTAAAGGTCATTTGCTATAACTTTATGCCGGTATTTGACTGGCTGCGCTCCGACCTCGATTATAAATTAGAGGACGGCTCCTCTGCCCTGATTTTCAAGCAGGCAGAAGTGGATGCTTTAAATCCGGCAGAGTCCGACTTGTCTCTCCCGGGCTGGGATGCAAGCTATACGATGGACGGCCTGCGTGCACTTTTGGCGCAGTACAAGGATGTTGACGCTGAAAAGCTCTGGGAAAACTTTGCGTACTTCTTACACAAGATTATCCCGGTTTGCGACGAGGTCGATATGAAAATGGCAATCCACCCGGACGATCCGCCGTGGCCGATTTTCGGTCTGCCGCGCATCATCACCGGCGAGGAAAGCTACAAGCGTATGATTGAAATCGAGCCGAGCATCAACAACGGCTTTACGATTTGCACAGGCTCGCTCGGTGCTGACCCGAATAACGATTTGCCGGCTTTAATCCGCAAATACGGCGACCGCGCGCACTTCATTCACTTAAGAAACATCAAGCTCACCGGTGAGCATTGCTTCGAAGAAGCTGCACATCTTTCCGAGAAAGGTTCTCTCGATATGTACGAAATCGTAAAAGCGATGCATGACATTGGCTTTGAGATGTATGTTCGTCCGGACCACGGCAGAATGATTTGGGGCGAAAAGGGTCGCCCGGGCTACGGTCTTTTTGACCGCGCACTTGGCGCAACCTATATCAATGGCTTATGGGAAGCAGTATGCAAAGGAGCGAAATAAGGATGAAAGTATTAGACAATAAGGTTTGTGTCGTAACCGGCGCAGGCGGCGTGCTCTGCAGCAGCTTTGCAGAAGAGCTCGCCAAGAACGGCGCAAATGTTGCGCTGTTGGACTTAAACAAGGATGCAGCGCAGGCTGTAGCCGATAAAATTAACGCAGAAGGCGGCAA
>JAFQPV010000065.1 GCA_017411585.1 Clostridia bacterium
CGGAAAATCCGGCCTTGCGCACTGCCGAAAACTCGCCTTATACCCATAAGTTACAATAATCCTATTCATATTATAAAGCATAAATATTACAAACGGGTTACAACGGCATTACTGTTTAATTATAATTTATCGATTTCCTGCATCAGCGCTTCAATAATCTCATTTTGAGGCACTTTTTTGAGGATTTCACCCTTTTTGAAGATGAGGCCTTCGCCGTCACCGCCGGCGATGCCGATGTCGGCATCACGCGCTTCGCCCGGTCCGTTGACTGCGCAGCCCATAACGGCAACCTTGATGTCCTTATCGATATGCTCACAGCGCGCCTTGACTTCGTTTGCGATGTCAATCAGATTGATGCGACATCTGCCGCAGGTGGGGCAGGAGACAAAGGTGACACCGCCGGTTTTTAAACCGATGGCGCGCAGGATTTCGATGCCTGCCTTGACCTCGTGCACCGGATGCTCCGTTAAGGAGACACGAATTGTATCGCCAATGCCTTCGGAAAGGAGTGTGCCGATGCCAATCGAGGATTTGATGATGCCCGTCTCGTGCGTACCGGCTTCGGTCACGCCGAGATGCAGGGGATAGTTGCACGCCTTGCTTGCAAGGCGGTATGCCTCAATCATCGTCGGCACGTCGGATGCCTTTAAGGAAAGCAGGATATTACTAAAACCGCAGTCCTCTAGGATGGAGGCGTGCTCGAGCGCGCTTTCTACCAGTGCTTCCGGCGTAGCAGATTTATACTTTGCCAAAATATCCTTTTGAAGCGACCCGCCGTTGACACCGATGCGAATCGGAATGCCCAAGCCGTTTGCCATATCGGCAACCGCCTTCACATTTTCCCTTGCACCGATGTTGCCCGGGTTTAAGCGGATTTTGTCTGTGCCGTTTTCCATGCACTTTAAGGCGAGTTTATAGTCAAAATGAATATCGCAAACGAGAGGAATGGAGATGCCCTTTTTGATGTCGGCAACTGCTTCTGCGGCTGCCATATCCGGCACGGCAACGCGGATGATTTCGCAGCCTGCCGCCTCCAATTCCTTAATTTGCGCGATTGTTGCTTTTGCATCGCGGGTGTCCGTCGTGGTCATAGACTGCACGCTTACCGGACTGCTTCCGCCGATAGAAATATTGCCGACCTGTACGGTCTTTGTTTCTTTTCTCATAATTCCACCTACTTACATTGGGTTGAACAGATTGCGTATATCGTTAAAGGTTGCAAATAACATGATCAGAATTAAAATTGAAAACCCGATGATGTTAATCACAATTTCCGCCTTTTGCGGCAGCTTTTTGCGCACAATGGCTTCGATGACGGTGGTAATTGCCTTGCAGCCGTCCAAGCCCGGAATCGGTAAAAGATTCATAATGCCGAGGTTGACGGTTAACAGCCCGACAAGGCTTAAAAGTGTCATCCAGCCGATTTTCGTTGCCTGCCCGATGACACTGACGATACCAATCGGACCGCTGACCTGGTCGGCAGTCACGTTACCGCAAATTAGCTCAAAGAGCGAGAAATAAACAATTTTCACATTGTAAATCGTTGTAAAGAAGGCATCGTGGAGCACGCTGCCAAGCGTGCGCGACGGTTCTGTGCCGACGAAGCCGATTAAGTATTTGGAGGCGGTTGCCGTCTCGCCGATGTACTGCTTGTATTCTTCGTCGTCAGCTGCCGGTCTGGTTTCGCGCTCAATTTCCTTGCCCTCGACATAAGCAACGACATCAAGTCTGTCTTCGAGGAAGGTGTAGCGTTCTTCGTATTTGGACGGTTTTACGGTTGCCTGCACGGTTTCCTTGCCGCGCTTCGCGGTGACAACAATCGGTTTTGCGCCGTTTTGCAACATAAAGAAATCTATGTCATCTTTAACGTGGATTTGGGTATCGTTTAAGCGAACGATTTCATCGCCGGCTTGAAAACCGGCGGCTTCCATCTGTGTATTTTCGACAAAGCTCGTAATGACCGGTTGATAGGTGGTCGGCTTTGCGGATTGCAAAATCGCAAAAATCAAAAAGCCCAGCACGATGTTTAAAAATGCACCGGCGAGCACGACACAGAGCCGCTTCCACCAAGCTGCTTTTTCAAACGCATTCGGTGCATCCGGATTGCCGACATCCTCATCAAACATACAGTAGCCGCCTAAAGGGAGACAACGGATGGAATACGTGGTTTCACCGCGCTTTTTCTTAAAAATGGCAGGCCCCATACCGACGGCAAACTCCACAACATTAATCTTAAAGAGCTTTGCCGTGGCAAAATGCCCGAACTCGTGCACGACGACCATCACGGCGAAAACAAGCAGTGCAACGAGTATTGTTATTAGATTTGACAACAAAAATCACCTCAAATTAAATATGCGATGCGACAAATTCGCGCGCCCACAAATCGGCATTTAGTACCGCATCGAGCGTGTCTGCAGCCGTATTAGTATATGAGGCCATCGCATTTTCTATAACGTCTGTGATGGCAGTGTAAGCAATTTTATCGTTTAAAAATGCAGCAACGGCAGCTTCATCTGCGCCGTTGTATACGGCGCACATCGTGCCGCCCTGTTTGAGCGCTTCATAGGCAAGCGGCAGGGCAGGGAATACGTCGTTGTGCGGCTTTTCGAACGTGAGTGTGCCGATGTCGGCAAGGCTTAAAAATTCGCTCGAAATCGGTGCTCTGTCCGGGTAGGTGAGTGCGTAGGCAATCGGCAAACGCATATCCGGAAGTCCCAGCTGCGCAATGACAGAGCCGTCGATAAACTCAACCATAGAATGAATAATGCTTTGTGGATGCACCACGACATCAATCTGCGCCGGTGCGGCATCAAAGAGCCAGTGCGCTTCAATAACCTCCAAGCCCTTGTTGACCATAGTCGAGGAGTCAATTGTGATTTTCGCGCCCATGCTCCAGTTCGGATGCTTCAATGCCATTTCCTTTGTGACATTTTTAAGCTCCGCCGCCGTTTTTGTGCGGAAAGGTCCGCCCGAGGCGGTCAGGATAATCCTTCGAAGCTGCTTGGGGGACTGCAGCCCTGCAAGCGACTGAAATACCGCGCTGTGTTCGCTGTCGACCGGCAGAATTTTTACGCCGTTTTCGCGCGCAAGCTTTGTCACGAGCGCACCTGCGGCAACGAGGGTTTCCTTGTTGGCAAGCGCAATGTTTTTCTTTGCCTGAATTGCGGCAATGGTCGGCTTAAGCCCTGCGATGCCCATCACGCTGGTGACGATGATTTCTGCCTCCGGAATGGTGGCAAGCGTACACATACCGTCCGTACCGCAGACAACCTTGATGTCCGTGTCGGCAAGGCGAAGTGCCAGCTCCTTTGCAAGTGCCTCCGTGCCGGCGCAGACCATCTGCGGCTTAAATTCACGCGCCTGTTTTTCCAAAAGTTCTATATTATGATGCGCAGAAAGCCCCAACACTTTCATATCGGGGCTTTTTCTTACAATATCCAGGCTCTGTGTTCCGATAGAACCGGTCGAGCCGAGTATAACAATGTTTTTCATTTTGTTTCACCTATCGAATTAAGTATAAGCCGATTTCCGGCAGATAATGCACCAAAAAGTACACAAACGGTGCCGCCAAAACCACGCTGTCAAAGCGGTCCATCGCGCCGCCGTGTCCCGGCATGATGTTACCGAAATCCTTGATGCCGTACTGGCGCTTAAGCCACGAGGCAATCAAATCGCCGACCTGTCCGAATACAGAGCCGACCATACCCGTGAGTGCAAGCAGCAGGTAATTTGCTTCCAAATGAAAGCCGAGCTGTGCAATCAAACCGAGAATTACACCGCCGAGCGCAGAGAATACCACGCCGCCGATTGCGCCTTCCACGGTCTTTTTCGGGCTGATTTTTTCAATCAGCTTGTGCTTGCCGAGCAGCTTGCCGGTAAAGTACGCACCGGTGTCGCTAATCCACGCGCAGATGAAAATCATAAACATTAAAATCAGACCGGTGATGTCGTTGCCGCGCACCAGACAGATGCACTGCATAAAGCAAATGATGTAAACAATCATAAACACGCCGCCCGAAACATCGGAAAATGCCATTGTTTCGTGATGCTTTAGCGCATAGATTGCCATAAAGCTTGCCGTCAGGGCAAAGGCAACCGTAAATGCGGTGTAGCCGCCCATATAAATCGACAAAAGGATGCCGAGGCTGCCAAGGCACGCAAGTGCGGTTAAAAATGGCTTAAAGCCGAAGGCGTGCATTGTTTCATACACCATCATCAGCGACAAAATGCCTACGGCGACGCGCAGAACCATCGGGTCTAAAAAGATAACGATGAAAAACAAAATCAGTCCGACCGCCGCTGAGACGGTGCGGATTAGTGTGTCTTTCCACATAACTGTAAACCTCTTCTTTCGATGCTTTGTCGGTTAACGACCGCCAAAGCGTCTGTTGCGGCTAAGATATGCATCCATTGCCGCATCAAAATCCTTTTCAGAAAAGTCCGGCCAAAGCTTGTTTGTGAAATAAAATTCACTGTAGGCACTTTGCCACATCAAAAAGTTGCTCAGGCGCATCTCGCCGCTGGTGCGGATAATCAAATCCGGATCGGGGAGAAAATGCGTATACAAGCTTTCGGAAATCGCTTTTTCGTCAATCGCCTCCGGCGAAATTGTGCCATCCAGCACCTTTTGTGCAAGCGATTTTACCGCGTGCGTCATTTCATCGCGGCTGCCGTAATTTAATGCGAGCGTTACAATAACACCGTCGTTTTCGGCGGTGACATTTTCAACGCGCGTCATCTCGGCTTGAATTTCCGGTGAAAAACGGCTGCGGTCACCAATCACGCAGATGCGCGCATTGTCACCGGCAAGCTCGGTTTCTGCCGTCTTTAAGTAGTGCAACAATAGCCCCATCAAACCGGAAACCTCTTCTTCGCTGCGCTTCCAGTTTTCAGTGGAGAATGCATATACTGTAATGTACTTGATACCGATTTTACCGGCGTGCTTACTGATTTTCTTCAGCGTTTCGGCACCCGTACGGTGACCGACGACACGCGGCACAGAGTGCTTTTTTGCCCAGCGGCCATTGCCGTCCATAATGATGGCAACGTGCTTGGGAAGCGCTTCTTTATCAAAAGCGTTGGTATGTTTTTTAAAAATCATACTTCCATAATTTCCTTTTCTTTTGCTGCAGTGAGGGTATCAACTTCCTTAACGTAGTTGTCGGTAATGGTCTGAATATCCTTTTCGATACCCTTCAAGTCGTCCTCTGTAATCTCGCTGGCTTTTTTCTTTGCCTTGTAGTTTTCGATGGCATCGCGGCGAATCGAGCGCAGAGCAACCTTTGCATCCTCGGCGCGCTTTTTAACCTCTTTCACAATTTCCTTACGGCGATCCTCTGTCAGCGGCGGGAAGTTTAAACGAATAACTTTACCGTCGTTGTTTGGGTTAATACCGATATCCGAGGTCTGGATTGCCTTTTCGATTGCAGTTAAAATCGAAGCATCCCACGGCTGAATGATGATGGTTCTTGCTTCCGGAACGGAAACGTTACCCACCTGCGGAATCGGGGTAGCGGTGCCGTAGTAATCTACGGTTACCTTATCGAGAATTGCCGGATTTGCGCGGCCTGCACGGATGCGCTTTAAATCCTCGTTATACACATTTAAGGTCTTATCCATTTTTTCAGAAACTTCAGGTAATTTTGCCATAGGTTTATCCTCCTATAATTTATATTTAAAATTTATTGATTGCTAACGATTGTGCCGAGCTTTTCGCCGCAGGCTGCGCGAACGATGTTGTCTGTATCATCGAGACCGAATACGTGAATCGGCATATTGTTGTCCATACAAAGCGAGGTTGCTGTGGAATCCATTACGCCTAAGCCGCGGTTTAACACCTCGATAAAGCTTAAGGAATCGAACTTCTTTGCGTTCGGGTTTACATTCGGGTCGGAATCGTATACTGCGTCAACCTTCTTGGCTAAAAGGATGGCTTCTGCATTAATTTCCGCTGCGCGAAGCGCTGCAGTGGTATCGGTCGAGAAGAACGGGTTACCCGTGCCGCAACCGAAGATGACAACTCTGCCTTTTTCTAAATGACGCATTGCGCGGCCACGGATGTACGGCTCTGCAATCTGGCGCATTTCAATGGCAGTTTGTACACGGCAGGGGATACCTGCGTTTTCGAGTGCATCACAAAGTGCCAATGCGTTAATTACGGTTGCGAGCATACCCATATGGTCGGCTCTTGTGCGGTCCATATTTTCGCCGGTTCTGCCGCGCCAGATGTTGCCGCCGCCGACAACGAGTGCAATCTCCAAGCCCATGTCTACGCACTTTTTAATCGAAGCGGACAGGCGGGAGAGCACCTCCTGGTCAAAGCCGGTCTTCTTTTCGCCGGCAAGCGCTTCACCGCTGACCTTTAAAAGGACTCTTTTGTATTTTAATTTCATTTATAACAGCTCCTTTTCAGAGTTTATATTATTAGATTTCGCATTTTAGGGGAACGAAATTTGAAAAACATACGATTTGCTTGCGGCTTTTTAAACCGTATGGGTTTCAAATGGAGTTGCCCAAAAACAAAAATATACAGGAAACGATATAATGGTTTCCTGTATATTATACTACTTATTTATCTATTTTGCAAGATGATTATTTCACCATGCTTGCAACTTCGTCAGCGAAGTTGTCAACCTTCTTTTCGAGGCCTTCACCCTTCTCAAAACGAACGAAGTTTACGAGCTTAACGCCCTTGGAAGCGAGGTAACCTTCTACCTTGAAGTCGCCGTTCTTAACGAACTCCTGCTGCAAGAGGCAGTTTTGCTCAAAGAACTTGTTGAGCTTACCTGTAACCATCTTCTCTAAGATGTTTTCCGGCTTGTTTGCGTTCTTCGGGTCTTCCTTCATCTGTGCAAGGATGATGTTCTTTTCCTTTTCTACATCTTCAGCCGGAACAGTGTCCTTGGAGAGGTAGAGCGGGTTGATAGCTGCAATCTGCATTGCAACGTCTCTTGCTGCTTCGTAAGCTTCTGCATCAGCGAGGCTGCCTTCCGCTTCAACCAAAACGCCGATTCTGCCGCCGCCGTGGATGTAGGAGCAAACATTGCCTTCGATTCTTGCAAATCTTCTGAGGTTCATGTTTTCACCAATCTTTGCGATGAGTGCTGTGAGTGCATCGCCGATGGTTTCAGCGCCGTCAGCGTATGCAAGCGCCTTGAGAGCATCAACGTCACCCGGGTTCTTTTCTGCAACTGTCTTTGCAACACTTGCAACGAAAGCCTGGAACTCGTCGTTTTTCGCAACGAAGTCTGTCTCGGAGTTTACTTCAACGAGAACGCCAACAGTCTTGTCGTCGGAAATGTATTCCTTAACGATACCTTCTGCAGCGATTCTGCCGGACTTCTTCGCAGCTGTAGCGAGGCCCTTTTCACGCAGAAATTCGATTGCCTTTTCCATATCACCGTTTGTTTCGGTGAGTGCTTTTTTACAATCCATCATACCGCAACCGGTTTTTTCTCTTAAATCCTTTACGTCTTTTGCTGTAAACATTGTTATCTTCCTTTCTCGGGTTGATTGTATAAAAGCGGTCTTTAACTTTTATGCAAAGACCGCTTTATGTCAAAAATTATTCAGCGTCAGCTTCAGCCTCGTCTTCTTCGATCTTAGCGTCAACCTGCTCGCCCTGCTGGCCTTCGATAATTGCGTTTGCCATAGCACCTGCGATGAGCTTTACAGCTCTGATTGCATCGTCGTTGCCCGGGATAACGTAGTCAACTTCTTCCGGGTCACAGTTTGTATCCACGATCGCTACAACCGGGATACCGAGCTTCTTTGCTTCAGCGATTGCAATCTTTTCTTTTCTCGGGTCTACAACGAACATAGCGCCCGGGAGCTTCTTCATATCCTTGATACCGCCAAGATACTTTTCGAGCTTTTCTCTTTCAGCTAAGAGCTGACTTACTTCCTTCTTCGGGAGAAGGTCAAAAGTACCGTTTTCTTCCATCTTGTTGAGCTGCTCGAGTCTTTCGATTCTCTTTTTGATGGTCTTAAAGTTTGTGAGCATACCGCCGAGCCATCTGGTATTTACATAGTACATACCAACTCTGAGCGCTTCTTCCTTAATGGAATCATGCGCCTGCTTCTTTGTACCAACAAAGAGCACGCTGTCGCCGTTTGCAGCAACCTCAGCGATAAACTTGTAGGCTTCTTCTACCTTCTTTACAGTCTTCTGAAGGTCAATGATATAAATACCATTTCTCTCTGTAAAGATGTACTCAGCCATTTTCGGGTTCCAGCGTCTTGTCTGATGTCCGAAATGAACACCTGCTTCAAGAAGCTGCTTCATAGAAATTACGTTTGCCATTTTTAAAGCACCTCCGGTTTAAAATTAAATTTTTGCATCTCCGGCGGCAAAACCGAAGAGCAAGCCATACCTCCACCGCCGTCAGCACGCATGAAAACCGAATTTGTTCGGCACCGTTCACACGCTCGTGCGATGTGTGTATTTTTTTACGCCATGATATAATATCACAGCGCAAGTAAAAATGCAAGTCTTTTTTTATAATTTCGTCAATTTGCTTTGTTTTATGCACCTTTGCGCAGCAAGATATCGGTAATCCGCACCAAAAGCGCGTTCTTTCTTTTAATATAGGAATCAAAAATGCGCAGAAAAACCAAGGAGACGAGCATCGCGCTCAGGGCGCAAAGTGCGCACACAATTTCGCTTTGGTTTAGACTTTGTACAAGGAAATAGACCAAAAACAGACAAACAAGCGGTATAAGATAGACCACCGCAGAAGCACCGATGACCTTGCCGGTCTCGGTTTGCAGCTGCACCACGTCGCCGGCATGGAGCAGTTTGCCTGTTTCGTTTACGGCTTGCACGGTCTGGTTGTCCGGTTTGCAGCCGCCCTTGCAGGAGGCGCAGCTGTCGCCGCACATCGAGGTTTTCACCACCGAAACCGTAATTTGTGTGCCGTCAATTTTTTCTACAATACCGCGTTGTGTCATAGTTACTCCTTATATGCATCCTGATTCTTCTCTCCCTCCGGCAAAACCTGCGGTTTTGCCACCTCCCTCATCAGAGGGAGGCAAGCTTGCCTGCGTAAACAACGGTTCTTGGCGCCCCTTGTCAGGGGAGCTGCCGCGAAGCGGCTGAGGGGTAGTGCATTTTGCAGAATTATTGGATGAGTATTGCTCTTTCACGCATCGCCTTTGCGTGCGCCATGGCGGTTTCGTTTTCGCTTCCGCCGCCGATGATGCGCGCAAGCTCGGCAAGACGGTCTTCCTCGTCAAGCAAGGTCACCTTCGTCGATGCCGTATCGTCAGTCGTTGTTTTCTTAATTAAATAGTGGTTGTCTGCCATTGCGGCAATCTGCGCCAGATGGGTGATGCAGATGACCTGCTTTTTCTTTGCAATGGCGCGCAGCTTTTCGCCGATTTTTGTTGCCGCCGAGCCGGATACGCCCGTGTCAATTTCGTCAAAAATCAGGGTTTCTACGCTGTCGGTATCTGCAAGCACGGTTTTGAGCGCCAGCATAATGCGCGAAAGCTCGCCGCCGGATGCGATTTTTGAAAGCGGCTTGACCGGCTCGCCCGGGTTTGCCGAAAGTAAAAATTCAACGTCATCCTTGCCGTCCGGCTTATAATCCGCCGCCGGCTGAATCGGAATTTCAAACTGTGTTTTGCTCATTTCCAAATCTGCCAGCTCAAGCAAAACGAGCACCTGCATTTTGCTCGCTGCCGCAATGCGCAAATCCGTCAATTTGTCCGCTGCCGCCTGCAGCTTTTCCGTTGTGGCATCGAGCGCAAGCTTGATGCTTTCCGGGTCCTGCGTTTCCGCCTGCAAATCCTCGAGCTCAAAGCAAATCTGCTCGTAGCGCGCAAGGATGTCGGGAATTGTATTTCCGTATTTTTTCTCCAGTGCTTGAATAAGCGCGAGGCGCTCCTGCACATCGGCAAGACGTGCACCGTCAAATTCAAACGAATCGCGGAAGGCGCGGATTTTAGATGCAATGTCAGAAAGATTGTAGACTGCATCGGTAAGGGCTTCACTTACCTCAGAAAGCTGCGCGGAAAAATCCGCCACGTTTTTTAAGCTGCTGCTTGCTGCCGCGCAGGCATCGTATGCGGTGTATTCGCCGTCATAGAGCGCACTGTAGCAAGCGGCGAGGTTTTCGATGATGTACTGCGCGTTGGTGAGCATATGCTCCTCTTCCGCAAGGGCTTCCTCTTCGCCATCCTGTAAATCCGCCTGTTCAATTTCGTCCTTTGCATAATTTAAATAATCGATGCGGGCAAGCTTTTCAGACAAATCCTTGTCCGCATTTGCGTAAGCGGCCTTCAGCTGTTTATACTCTGTGTAAATTTCCGTATATTGTGCCTTGGCATCGGCAATTGCCTCCTTGCCGAAGGCATCCAAAAATTCGATGTGCTGCAGCGGGGAGAGCAGTGCCTGATTGTCGTGCTGGCCGTGAATGTTAATCAAATGCTTGCTCAAATCGCGCAAAAGCGCCGCCGTTGCAAGCTGCCCGTTGACGCGCACCGTCGACTTTTTATCCGTCAGCTCGCGCGCAAATAAAAACGCACCGTCTGCCGCTTCACAGCCAAGCGATTCTGCCTGCGAAAGCACACCCGTATCCGCGGTGGAAAACAGCGCCTGAATGGTTGCCTTTTCCGTGCCGTGGCGGATGATGTCGCGTCCTGCGCGCTCACCTAAGATGATATTGATTGAGTCAATTAATATCGATTTACCGGCACCGGTTTCGCCGGTCAGCACATTCAAGCCTTCACCAAGCTCAATCTGTGCCTCATCGATGACTGCCACATTTTTAATTTGCAGTGCGTCTAACATATTGTTTACCCCTTATATATCGAGCTTGCCGGTCTGCATAGAAGTCAGCACATCCTTTAAGCGGGATGCGCTTTCCGGACTGTCAGTTACAATCAAAATGGTATCGTCACCGGCAATTGAGCCCAAAATCTGCGTGCCGATGGTCGAGTCGATGGCAGCGGCTGCCGCCTGTGCCATACCTGCGAGTGTGCGCACGACAATCGTATGCAGTGCAGAGTCGATTTTAATGACAGATTGTGCAAAAATCGTCAAATGCTTGGACGATGCGGTCGGCGCGTGCGACGGCTGCTGATACTTATAGCCGTTTTTGCCGTTGGAGACCTTAATCAGACCGAGCGCCTTAATGTCTCTGGACACGGTCGCCTGTGTTACATCAAAGCCGCTGTCGCAAAGCTTTTGCGTTAAATCAGACTGTGTTACCGTATTGGTGTTTTGGATAATTTCTAAAATTTTAGCATGTCTTTTGTTTTTCATTGGGAATACCTCTATCTTATA
>JAFQPV010000066.1 GCA_017411585.1 Clostridia bacterium
CCCATACAACATATAACCGCAAGTGCCGTCAGGGTAACAAGCGTGTCAATCGTTATGCCGTAAAACATCGGCGCAAGACCGGCTTTCTTAAAGTCGGCAATGCTGGTACCAAGACCAATTGCCGCAAGCGCGCTGACCATCAAAAACTTGCTTACGCCCTTCATAACGCCGGAGACCTCTACCGGAATAACGCCGACACTGTTTGCAATCGCCAGTGCCAAAAATCCGCAAATGAACCACGGAATGATTTTTAAAATATTGACCTTTTTGCCGCCGCTCTGCGTTTGCAGCTCTTTTTGCTTCATACGCGTGCCGACATAAGCAAACACCAGTACCGTAGGGATAATCGCAATGGTACGCGTAAGCTTTACCATCATTGCAAAATCACCCGCCGCCTCGGAAAACGCATAGCCAGATGCAACCACACTGGCTGTGTCATTTACAGAAGTGCCTGCCCAAATGCCGTATGCAATGTCCGTCATGCCCAAAAGCTTACCCAAAATCGGATACAATGCGACCATAATCATATCAAAAAGGAAGGTGGACGACATTGCAAATGCGATGTCTTTATCCTCTGCATCAATTACCGGTGCAATCGCCGCTACGGCAGAGCCGCCGCAAATGCCCGTCCCGGCAGAAATCAGGTTGCCGAGCTTCCAATTGAGCCCAAACAGCTTGCGCACAAAATATCCGCCGCCAAAGCACATCGCAAAGGTGAACACCATCACAAAGAAGGTCATTTTACCGACAGACATAATCGTGCTGACAGAAAGTGATGCACCAAGCAGAATGATGGCAGCCTTCAAAATCTTTTTGGATGTAAATTTAAGCGCCGGCTTCATCCAATCGGGGTGGAAAAAGCTATTGATAATTGTGCCCAAAAACAGTGCGATAATTGATGAGCCTAAAATCTCCCCCGGAATAAGCTTTTCAAGCAAAATTGCTAAAATTGCCACCACAACGCAAATGGCGACACCCAAAACAAACTGTCCGCGTTTTTTCATTTTATTTTCCATATGTATAACCTCCGTAAATCCTCTCATCAAATCATTCCAAACAGCATAAAGCCGATGGTGTTAATGGCAAAGTTTGCAAACATATGCACGAGCCACGACGGGTACACCGTGCCGCTCTTGGCGTTTAAGTAATTAAAAATCAAACCGCCTGCAAACAAACCGACCAGCACAATCGTAAACACCGGCAAGGAAAACCAGCCAATCATCATCGCCACGTGATATACGGCAAAAATGCCGGCACTAAACAGATAGGCAAACCGCGCGTTTGCTACGCTTTTCAGCGTCAAAAAAGCAAAGCCGCGGAAGAAAAATTCCTCCAGAAGCGAATTTATAAAGGATATGTACAAAGAGACATACAAAAAATTTTCGCGGCTGACACCAATGTTTCCCGTCAGGCTTTGTGTGATGCCCGAAAAGTCGAACACATCCTTTAGCAAAAAGTAGCCGCCTAAAATCACCGCGTAAACGCCGATGCCTAAGCCAAACGCTAGGCAGATGCCCCGTTTGTCAAAAGCAAACAGCGGCTTGATTTTCAGGTCCTTATCCAAATATGCATACAGCGCAGGAAATCCCAAAAACAGCACCAGTTTTATGAGTGATTTTATAAAATAATCCGCCTGCAAAACGCCGTCCACCACAGCCATAATGGCACAAAACACAAGCACAAGCGCGCAGATGCAGAATTTCTTTTTACTTCGCATAGACTCTCTCCTATTTGTTGATATATACTATTATAAATACATCCCCACAAGCTTGTCAAGGCAATCGCAGTTGATTTACGATATTTTTTGTGCTATACTACCATTTAGATTTGAGGTGGAC
>JAFQPV010000010.1 GCA_017411585.1 Clostridia bacterium
AACCGGCAGGGTTGAAAAATTCGACCTTAGCGAGCAGATTTGCAGAAGGTGCAAAGTGCGAAAGCTGAACAAGCGGTGTGTTGCCTACAAGCTCGGTAATGTTTTTATAGAGTGCCATCTATCGGTTCTCCTTCTAAAAGTTTGAGTACAATTTCATTGTTCTTTTCTGCACGCGTACGCAGTGCTGCGTTGTCAATTATATTCGCGTTTTCCAGGCAAGCCTTTGCCTCGGTTACCAGTATGTCGGCATTGAAGGCGGAAAGCGCAATGCGATGCAGCATCTGTGCATCGTGCATAAAGCCTTTGATTTTGGGGTCGTAGTCAATCGCAACGGCATCCTTACCGAGTGCGGCTGCGTAAATTAAGGTATGCAGGCGCATGGCGACAATCAGCTGTGCCTCATTTAAGAGCTGCATGGTTTCTGCAATATCCTGAGGCTGCTCGATGATATAGCTTTTTGCAGTCATCTTTTCTGCAACATCGCGGGATGCATCTAAATCGCGCGGATATTGCATTGGCAAAAAGAGAATGTTTAAGCCGTTATCACGCGCGATACGGTCAAGTGCCGCTGCGAGCTGTGCCTTGAAATCACTTTTCGCATTTTTGGTATTACGGATGGACACTGCGACGAATGGCTGCTGCTCCGGTACGCCTGCTGCCGCGAGCAATGGGCGTACATTAATGCGTTTGTTCGGCTGCAGTGTCAGTGCCGGGTCAGCTGTGACCTGATGCGGTACGGTATCTAAGCCCAAACGACCAAGGAATTGCACGGAATAATTGTCGCGCAGCGTAATCGCATCAACACAGTTTGGCAGAATTTTTTGACATAGCTTTTCGTCAAATTTATATTTTACCGGTCCGTAGCCGTTTGCAAGCTGAATGACTTTCAGACCGAAATGCTTTGCTAAACGGATGATGCTTAAATAGTACCACAGGGACTGCGGACTGGTTTCATCCTGAATAAGTGAGCCACCGCCGCTGATGAGTACGCTTGCACGGCGCATAGATTTTTGCAGAGTGATCAGATTGCCGCGGGCAACAGCATCTACACCGTATTGCAGACGTGTATCTCGCGGGGAAGCGGAAAGCACAAGCGCGCGAATGTTTGGCTTCTTTTCCTTTAATCCGTTTAGAATTGCAAGCAAAAGCGCATCGTCACCGCTGTTATGGAAACCATAATAGCCGGACAGCACCACATCATAGCGTTTGGTGTCTTTGTAGTCGAGCAAAATGTTTTCGTACATTTCGATATGACGTTTTGCAAAAAAGTCGTCAGAAAAACGGCTGGTTGCCAGGTCGTAGATGTTTTCGCCCATACGCGAGCGTGCATCTGCATCCGATGCCAGTGTTAAAATGTGCTGTGCCATTTGCTTATAATCGCCGACCTCAAACAGGTAACCGGTTTCCCCGTCGCGAATCAGTGCGGGAATACCGCCAACACGGGAGGCAACCATAGGCAGGTGCATTGCCGCACCTTCCAGCATAGAGTACGGAAAGCTTTCGCAAAGCGAGGTCAAGGTGTTGATATCGATAAAATTCAAAAAACCGTAATTGTCAGAAACATAGCCGACAAACTGCAATGCTTTACCGACACCAAGCTCTTTTGCGAGAGCTTCAAGGTTCTGTCGCTCTGCACCGTCACCGCCTACGAGGAAGCGCAGGCGCGGATTTTGCTTTGCAGCTTCGGCTGCACAGCGCACAAAGGTTGCTACATCCTTTACAAGGTCGAGACGGGCGAGAATGCCGACATATATACAGTTTTCGTCATAGTCGATGCCGTAATTTTTGGCAAAGTCTGCCTTAGCGGTTAACTTTGTCGGTACCGCGGAAAAATTCATACCGTTGTATACGGTTTGTATGCTGTTGGGGCGGAAATTTCTTTGACGAAGCATATCCGCGAAAGTATCGGATACGGCGATAAAATAGTCAATTTTACGCAAAGCATACCGGTTCATATTGGTAAAAACCAGCTTTTTGAAAAACTCGTCAAAATCCAAAAGATAGTCACTGTGCATTGTTGTGACAATCGGAATATTGATTTTTTTCTTTAAAAATACGGACACAAAATTGGCTCTTGCACCATGAACGTGCAAAAGGTCATAGTTGCCGTCTTTTAAAACCTTAGCGATATCACGTGTGACGGACATATCCATACGGTTTTTTTGTTTAAAAAGCACCGTATCTTTGTAGTTTTTCGCAAAATCCACATAAAATTCACCTTCCATTAAGCAGGCAACTGTAATGGTTGCATACTCAGAAAGCTTGTACACCAAATTTTTCAAATGTGTTTTTGCGCCGCCACTGTCACCGCCGCTGATTAAATGCATAACTTTCATGCGGTTTGCCTCCGAAAATTAAATCCCCTTTTCTTTTCTTGCCAAACGGACTGCGCAAAGCAGAATGCCTACAACAATCCAGAAGATAAACATAACGCGCGGATAGAACCAAATATATTCCGCGATGCAGACAAAGCAGATGCCGCCAAGCGACGCTATGCCTGCAATAATAAGATTTTTTAGTGTGCTGTCTGCGTGTGCATAGGTTGCTAAGCTCTTCTTAATGCACGCAAACATGAACAAAAGAAAACTGATGCCGCCAAGCAGACCCAATTCAACAAAAAGCTCGAGATAGAGCATATGGGAATGCGGTGCGGTTGTTGCCAGAAAATGTGCATATGGTGCATACACCTGCGCAAATGCCGCAGGACCGATGCCGATACCGGTCACAAAATGCTCTTTGAGCATATCGAGTACACCAATCCAGATGTAAATACGACTGGCATTGGAGGTGTCTGTCATAGAGCCAATGGTCAAAATGCGATTTAAAACGGTTTCCGGCAAAAGCGGTATGCATGCGATCGCCAGCACCGCAAGCGGTAAAAGCCAGCGCCAGTCGTAGAGTGCAATGAAGATTACAACGCCGAGCGCGAATGCAACATAGCAGGAACGAGAATAACTCATTGTTAATGCAACGATACCGAGTAAAATTACTGCGCCCCAGCCGATTCGTTTTTTAGCGTTTTTAGCGCTAAGAAGCATTGCGTAGGCAAACGGCAGCAAAAGCACGACAATTTCTGCGAAATTGTTCGGGTTAGACATGGTTGCGTATACGCGCCCCGGCATACCTTCGTTTGCCTTGACATCGGTGAATTCCGGATTGACCTCTACGCCTATGAAACGCTGAATGATTGCAAATACACACAAAACAGCGAGTCCGCCGAGCAGAATTTTCAAAAATGAAAGCAAAGCTTTTTTGTTTTGTATACCGCCTGCGCATAAGAGCATAAACAAAATGGACGATAGGAAAAACAGTGCAATACGAATGCCGTCCATACGTGTCGGCGCAACGATGACGCTGACAACGAGTGCAAATCCGAATAAAAACAGCGAAATCGGAAGCGCGCGTATGTCGGATGCCATAGCCTTGTTACGTGCTGCGCGGACTAAATAAACAGCGCTGAGTGCAAGTGCACCGATAAAAGCGTACAAATTATTCCAATACGTATGCGGCACAAGCAGCATAAGTGCAAAAAAGATTGCACACAAATGCTCGAGCTTACAAATACCGGTTTGGCTTATTTTATTATAAATTGCGCGATTGATGCCGTTTTGGTTGATGCGGCCTATATAGCTGCTGCATTTTTGAATTAACAAAAGACACTTCTGCCACAAAAACGACAAAATTGCATAAATCAAAGAATTTTTATAGAGGGCTTCTGCTTTGGAGGGGGTTGTAAAAAAGTGATGAATACCACTTTGTAAAAACTTCTCCTCTATGGCATTTGCGACACGCATAATCATACGGTAAGTCACAGACGCGTCATACTGCAGCAAAAGACCTTTAAACCACAGCAGGATGTGCCCGGTTATACTTTGCTGAAACATAGGCTGTTGCCTCCTTGTTTATTGGCGTGTCGTTTTTTATTTCTGTACCTCGATACCGGATACACGGCCGTAGAGCTTTGCTTTACCGGCGCGGAAGGTCAGGGTGTGTCCTACACCGAAAATCGCGTTGCCTTCTGTTTTGATACCGTATTTAAAATCGGCAAGCTTCTTTGGAATTTCAACTACAGATTCTAATTTTACGGTATGATAGAGCGGCTTTGTTGTAAGATGAATTACGCCCTGTGCATCGGTTGCGTAAGATGTAGAGTCGGAAACTTCGATTTTTGTTACCTTACCAAGATCAAGATTTGCTTCATCATCTGTCAGCGGTGCGCCCATTTCAATGGCCTTTACGGCATATTCCGGGACCTCGTCGCACCAGTAGGTCACAACATAGGTAACGGTTTCATCCGGCGCCAGCGCAGTGTCGCCGCCGAATACCAGCTTGTAGCCGACAAAGCAGAGCAGTGCAAGAATTACAATTACAACGATTGCGTCAATGATGTTAAACTTGAATTTTTTTTCAGACATGGCAGAATACCTCTTTTCTTTTTTAGTGATACACCGCGAAGGTGTCATCTAATATTTTATTCAAATTAAAGACTTCATGAATTGCACGCAGCGCGTTTTCGCTGTAGCGCGTGTAGAGTGCATCATCGGTCATAAGGCGGTTGATGGCTTCCGCCATAGCGTCTGTATCACCGTACTCTACCAACAGACCGCAGTCGTTTTGCGCTGAGAGAATATCGCCGTTGCCGCCGACATTGGTTGCAACAACCGGCAGCTTGCGGCTGAGCGCTTCTAAAATCGCGAAGCTGAGTGCTTCATAGCATTTGGCGGAATTGACGAAAATATCGCTGCCGCGCAAAATATTGTCTGCATCGGAACGGAAGCCGAGCTGCTTGATTTCATTTTCCAAGCCGAGACGTTTAATCTGCGCTTCAATTTCGCCGTACAGCTCACCGTCACCGGCGTAGAGCACAACAAACGGTCTTTTTGCGATTTTTTTGAGTTTTGCAACGGAAT
>JAFQPV010000067.1 GCA_017411585.1 Clostridia bacterium
ACTTCGTTTAAGGATTTGATGTTATCGCTGCCTTCTTCAACTGTTTCAGAATAAAGCAAACGCTTAACAATTCTACCCTTTACGAGATGCTCTTTTACGATTTCTTCAACGTCCTCCGGCTGTACCATGCTGTAGAAAGCACCTTCCGGATAAACAACCATAATCGGACCGAGTGCGCAAAGACCGAAACAACCGGTCTTTACAACCATTACTTCTTTATCAATGCCGTTTGCAGCCAGCTGCTTTTCAAGCTCTTCGATAATTTTCTGCGAGCCGGAAGAAGTACAGCCTGTACCGCCACAAACGAGCACATGGCTTCTGTATAAATCCATCTGTATATCCTCCCTTATTTATCAATCTCACCGATTGTATACTCTTTAACCACCTTGCCGTTTACAACGTGATCAGCAACAATCTTTGCTACCTGCTCCGGTGTAACCTTGCCGTAGGTTACCTTTTCCTGACCCGGAAGATATACTTCAACAATCGGCTCTAAGCGGCAAAGGCCGATGCAGCCGGTCTGTACAACCGCTACGTTTTCAAGCTTTCTCTTATTTACTTCCTCTAAAAATGCGCTGAGTACCGGTCTTGCGCCTGCAGCGATACCACAGGTTGCCATACCGACAACGATTCTTACGCCATCCTGCTCATCATTTCTCATATGAATCTGAGAAAGCGCCTGTTCTCTCAGTGCAGCGAGTTCAGCTAATGACTTCATATTACTTACCTCCATATAATTCTTGAATACCGTCCTGCAGGCATTCTGAAATCCACGAAAGGATTTCCGGTCGGTCAAGCCCGACCTCTGTGCCTAATACAGAACGAATCTGTTTTGTATCAAAGATAAATTCATTGGTCCCCACATTATGTTTATAGTAAAAATCCAACTGTGGATTGCCCTGCACCAGGATAAACATCACCGAAGCAATATCCCCCAGCGGTTGACGGTCAATATGTGAATAACCGAATACTGCTTTCACACTTGTACCTTCCCCCAGCTTACTTTCAATCGTGAATTTGCCGCCGGTCTCCTCTGCCGCTTCTTTAAAAAGCGGAATACCAAGTCCGACCTTGCGCGTGGTGCGCGTGGTGGCAAACGGGCTGATAACTTCAGACAAAAAGTCCTCACTCATTCCCTTGCCGTCATCCGTAATCGTAATTGAAAGCATATCCGTTTCTGCCTGCTCATCGATTTCAATTGAAATGTTCTTTGCATTAGCAGAAATTGAATTTTGCACTATATCCAAAATATGCAGCGATAACTCTCTCATCTTTATCTGTATCTGTTAATGATGTCCTCAACATCATCTACGCTCAAACGACCGTATACATCGTCATTGACTGTAAATACCGGTGCAAGACCGCAAGCGCCGATACATCTTGTTGCATCCAAAGAGAATCTGCCGTCTTCGGAACATTCGCCAACCTCAACGTTAATCAGCTGCTTAATCTTATCCAGAATATCACCGGAACCCTTTACGTAGCATGCTGTACCTAAGCATACTGCAACCTTGTACTCACCCTTCGGGTAGAGAGAAAACTGTGTGTAGAATGTAACTACACCGTAAATCTCTGCCATCGAAAAGCCGCCCTTTTCAGCGATGATCTGCTGCACTTCGATCGGCAGGTAGCCATAGATTTCCTGAGCTTCCTGCAGAATCGGCATGAGCGCGCCCTGCTGACCGGCGTGATTTTCAATGACCTTCAAGAGCTGTTCTTCTTGCTCTTTCGTGCCTTTAAATGCACTAACCTTCTTTGCGTCCATTGTGCGTCCTCCTGTACTCCTAATGGTTTTTTCTTAAATTGTTAAATTTGTTAAGAATTTAACAATCAAATACTATAACATAGCAATTAACATTATAACATACCTTTTTTAAAAAATCTACATATTTTATATAAAAAAGCGAGAAAATTTTAAAAATTTTCTCGTTTTTTAGCCTTTTTTCCGAATTGCCTCCAAAACAGAGGAAATTTCCTTAGTTTCTACCTCCAAAACATGCATCGGTTCGTTGATATCCCCAAGATAATGTGCATCTGAACTATGTATCGTTTTTAAACCGCACAACCGTTCATCTGTATCGCTCCAGCCCTTCCCCTCGGCGTTTTTAGAAAGCTCCGCCGCATCAAACGACAAATCCGCCGGCAAAAAACCGAGATTGGAAATTACGCTGTAGGCACTTTTGTCCACGTGCGCGGCAATGACAACGCCGCCAAGCTTGTGCACCTGCGCCACAACATCGTACACACTAAGCGAGCACGCCGTAACCAACATGCGCGATTCTTCCGCTATACAATCATCCTCTGCATTAAGAATCCACTGTTCGCCGAAAATCTCCGGCTTATTCTGAATCGGCGGCAGCGCCTGCTGTACGACCACTTCCATTTCTCTGCACGCATCAAGCGTTTCGAACAATGCAACAACGTGGACTTCTTCACAGGTTTCAATCTCCATACCGGGCAAAACAAGCAAGCCTGCTTCTTTTCCCACCTGCATTGCCGCTTCTGCATTTCCGCAGGCATTATGATCCGTCACCGCAATTACATCTAACCCCTTAATCAGTGACATATTGACAACATTATTCGGTGTCATATCTGCGTCACCACACGGTGAAAGACAAGTATGTATATGAAAATCGTAAAACAATCGCATAAGACTCACCCAATTAAATGGTTAAACTCCGTAATAATTTCA
>JAFQPV010000068.1 GCA_017411585.1 Clostridia bacterium
AACAGCTTATTAATCAGCGAAGATTTTCCAACATTGGAACGCCCGGCAAACGCAAATTCCGGCACCCCCGTTTTCGGATACTGTGACGGCTTGACAGCCGAAACTGTAATTTGAGCATTGTGTAAATTCATAAAAGGATTTCCTTTCTCATCAGCAAACACCGGCAGGTGTTGCCTTTGTTTCCGGCACTTCGGACATGTTTAGTCTGAAGTTTTTCTCAGACTTTTTGCTGAGTGCATTTTTAAGCACCTCATCCATATGCTCTACCGCAATAAATTCCACGTTTTCCTTAACAATGTCCGGAATTTTTTCTAAATCGCTTGTATTTTCCTTCGGGAAAAGTACGGTTTTAATGCCTGCTCTGTATGCCGCAATCGACTTTTCTTTCAGTCCGCCAATCGGAAGCACTCTGCCGCGCAGTGTGATTTCACCGGTCATTGCAACCGTTGCCTTAACTGCACGACCTGTCAGCGCCGAAATCATTGCTGTCGCCATCGTGATCCCGGCAGACGGTCCGTCCTTCGGGACAGCACCTTCCGGTATATGACAATGCATATCTAAACGTTTATAAAAATCTTTTTCAATACCGAATGTATTGGAATTTGAGCGAATATAGCTCATTGCAGCCATAGAAGATTCCTTCATCACCTCACCGATTTTACCGGTGATTTCCACCTTACCGCTACCCGGCATGGTGTTGACTTCCACTGAAAGCGTATCACCGCCGACAGAAGTCCATGCAAGACCGCGCGCAATACCGATTTCATCTTTTTTATTCGCTTTTTCAAAGCTATACTTCCTCGCGCCCAAGTATTTTTTCAAATCTGCTGCCTTGACAACTACATCCGTCTGTGTATCTGTTTGTTTCTCAAGCGTTTCCTTTGCGATTTTTCTGCAAATCTTTCCAATACAGCGCTCCAACTCGCGCACACCGGCTTCGCGCGTATAATACTCAATTAATTCATCAATCGTCTCTGTCTCAAACTGTATATTCAGCTTATTCTTCGCATACTTATCCGTGTTCTTCGGCACTAAGTAATCTAGCGCAATATGACGCTTTTCTTCGCTTGTATAGCTACTGAGTTCAATGATTTCAACACGGTCCAAAAGCGGCGCCGGCACAGTTTCAAGTGAATTTGCAGTAGCGATAAACAGTACCTTGGACAAATCAAACGGCAATTCAATATAATGATCTCTGAAAGCAACATTCTGCGCTGAATCCAGGACCTCTAAAAGAGCAGATGACGGGTCCCCGTTATAGCTTTTACCCATCTTATCAATCTCATCAAGCAAAATCAGCGGATTGTTGCTGTTTGCAAGCTTAATCGCATTGATAATTCTGCCCGGCATTGCACCGATGTATGTCTTTCTGTGACCGCGAATATCGGATTCATCCTTAATGCCGCCGAGGCAAATGCGCTCATACGTTTTGCCAAGCGCCTCTGCAACAGATTTAACAATCGAAGTTTTACCAACACCCGGCGGACCAACCAAGCATAAAATGGGTGCATTCTGGTCGTTTGCCAGCTTCTTTGCAGACAAATACTCTAAAATTGCGCTCTTTACATCTGTAAGTCCGTAATGGTCTCTGTCCAAAACTTCCTGCGCACGTAAAATATCGTAGTTTTCCTTTGTGGATTTTTTCCACGGCAAGGCAATCACATAATCGAGATGGTTTTTCGAAACAGCGTAATCTGCAGAGTTCTGCGGCATCTTCTTTAAGCGGTCAACTTCTTTTAGAAGCTGCTCTTCATAGACCTTCTTCAGCTTAAGTGCCTGAATTTTTTTCTTTAAATTGCCGGTCTCTTCCCCTTCGCCGCACAAGCTTTCAAGCTCATCATTAAACACCTTCAGCTGTTCGCGCAGATAGTACTCTTTTTGATTTTTCTGTATCTGAAGTTCAACCTTGTCATTTAGTTTTTTCTCCAGCTCCGCCATAGATACTTCGCTGCGTAAAAGTGCAATAACTGCTGTCACTCTCTCTGAAAGCGAAACGGCTTCTAATATTCTTTGTTTTACCTCGGAATCTACGTCCATACGTGCTGCAACCGCATCCGTAATCATAGATATATCCTTCGTTTCGATCAGCGGAAGGAGCGACTCAAACACGCGCGGATTGGTATAGGAAAAGAAATCCTCGCACGCGCGAACAAGCATACGCAGCATTACTTCTTCAAGCTCTACATCCTTGCGAACAGATTCTTCATCTATCGGAACGATTTCACTAATCAGACACGGTATCGTACGGCTGAACTTTAAAAGTCTCGCTCTTTGAATACCTTCCACTGTAACAGTTACGTTTTCACCAAAACCGCCCTGGATGTTTAACACCTTCACAAGTGTGCCGACTTCATACAAGTCGTTTTTAGAAGGCTCTTCAATTGCGTTGTTCTTTTGTGCAACCATAAAAATCGGCAAATTCTTGCTCATCGCATAATTGAGCGTCTTCATCGAGCGAATTCGACCGACTTCAATATTTACACTAATTTTCGGAAAAACTACAGTACCGCGAAGTGCAATCGTCGGATATTTCGTCTGCTGTCCGTCCGAAGAAAAATATTCTAAATTTTCAAATTCTTCTGCCATTGTTTAACCTCATTACTATAAATTCAATACAAATTATTATATAACAAAAAGCGTATGATTTCAAGCCTTTTAGCAAATTCCAATAAAAAAGCAGGCTGTAAATTTACAACCTGCTGATTTGTAAGATATTATTACACAATATCGCGGACTTCGAAGTCTGCATCTTCGTCATAAACGGAATCTACAGTCTGCTTTTTAAGGTCCTTTCTTCTGTGTACGCGCACAAGCTCCGGCTTTGCACCTTCTGTAATCACGTTTTCGTGAATAATGCACTTCTTCACGAAATGGTCAGACGGAACTTCAAACATAATATCAAGCATAATGTCTTCCACAATCGCACGAAGACCACGCGCACCGGTATTCTTATCAAAAGCCTTTTGTGCAATTGCACGTATAGCCGCCTCATCAAACTCGAGCTCGACATCATCCAATTCCAAAAGCTTCTGATATTGTTTTACAAGCGCATTTTTCGGTTCTGTCAGGATTTTTACAAGTGCTTCCAAATCCAGGTTTTCCAGCGTCGCAACGACCGGCAAACGTCCGATAAATTCCGGAGTTAAGCCAAACTTCAATAAATCCTGTGTCGAAATGTGCTTGAGTGCCTTGCCAAGTGCTTCGCTGTTTTTACTCTCAACCTTCGCACCAAAACCAATCGAATTCTTACCGAGACGGTTATTAATGATAGACTCTACCCCGTCAAACGCACCGCCGCAAATGAACAAGATATTGGAAGTATCAATCTGGATAAACTCTTGCTGCGGATGTTTTCTGCCACCTTGCGGCGGAACAGATGCAACCGTACCTTCTAAAATTTTGAGCAGTGCCTGCTGTACACCCTCACCGCTTACATCTCTTGTAATGGACGGATTTTCAGACTTCTTTGCAATCTTGTCGATTTCATCGATATAAATGATGCCGCGCTCCGCAAGCTCTACATCATTATTTGCAGCCTGAATCAAGCGAAGCAATATGTTTTCAACATCCTCGCCTAC
>JAFQPV010000069.1 GCA_017411585.1 Clostridia bacterium
ATACTCGCAAATGCGCAGGGCGGTAAGCACTGGGCAACCAATGCATATAACGCAGCGCGCAGCACAGGGGTGTTGTGGGCAGATGAATTTTTGGAAATGGATGCCGACAGTCTCGGTACGCCGGCAGACCGCAAAACCGTTTGTGTACTGTTTGAGCGCCTGATGACCACCGTTTGCAATATGCCAAAGCAGGATACAACTGCTGCTATGAACAAAATTGCAGATTTTGGTGCAATTGATTTTTATTACAAAGACGGTATTTTGCAGTCCTATGCACGTGGCATAGTCAGCGGTTATACCGACGGATGCTTTCATCCGGACCGAACAATTACCCGCGCAGAGGCGTGTGTAATGATTTCGCGTGCTGCAGGTCTCCCTGTAAGTGCGCCCCCGCAAGCACCGACTACTCCACCCGTGCAGACACCGCAGCAGCCATCTGTACAGGCACCGGTGCAAATGCCGACCGCAAACAGCAACTGGTATGTCAAGGGCGACAATGCCGACAAACGTCTGCGTATTTTTGGCACATCGAATACCAACAAATATGAAAACGAAGCAGCCGCAAAAGCAAATATCGTTGAAGTATGCGTTCCGGTATGGCGCTTAAACAAAGCCACCGGTGAAAAGAAAGCATCCAAGCAGTATTTTTTAGTCAACAAAGCGTTAGCCGAAGACGTTGTGAAAATTTTTACGGAGATTTATAACGACCCGTCGCAATTCCCGATTTACGAAATCGGCGGCTACAACTGGCGCAGCAATGCAAACACCTCGGAGCACAATTCCGGTCTTGCGATAGACATTAATGCAAACGAAAACTACCAAATCTATCCTGACGGCAGAATCGGTGCCGGCTCGTACTGGAAACCGTACGAGGACCCGCACTCCATCCCCGAGGACGGCATTGTGGTCAGAACATTTGAAAAATACGGTTTTTCCTGGGGCGGTAACTCCTGGAAGAGTAATAAGGACTACATGCACTTCTCCTATTTAGGGAGGTAAAGTTCCCTATTTCAATTATAAAAAGGTAAATTTTGTGTAATACTGCGTTGAAGGCAGGTCGGCATACAAAAGTATAGCCGTCCTGCCTTCGCCTTGTCTTACAATAAAATTTCCTCTTTTTATGTTGATTGTAAAATGTTTTTGTAGGGACCGACGTCCTCGACGGTCCTTGCTGTCCCCCTCCGCCTCGTCTTGCATCCGAATTCATCTTTTTATGTTGATTGCGGTTTTATGTCTGTGTAACTTTTTGTCCTACAATAAAATTTCCTCTTTTTATGCTGATTGTAAAATAATTTTGTAGGGACCGGCGTCCTCGACGGTCCGCGCCGTCCTACCTTCGCCTTGTCTTACAGCAAAATTTCCACGTATATGCGGATTGCTTTAAAATAGCAATTGTAGGGGCGATTCATGAATCGCCCGCAAGCATCCTGCGCATCAATATAATGGACAACCTGTGTGTCGTTCCGAAATATATCCATCAAAAAAAGCCGTCTCATCATCATCGAGACGGCTTTTTCTAATTCAAAATCGCAATTGCCAAGGTCAGATACCCGGCAAAGGTCACCCACAAAAGGTACGGAATTTGCAAATACGCTGCAATTGGACGAATGCCGCGAAATTTCAAAATCATACAAAGAATCAATACCCAAAGCAGCACAAGCCAGAAAAATGCAAACCAATACGCCTGCAAATTAAAGAAAATGATGCTCCAAAAGAAATTCACAATCAGCTGCAGTGCATAAATCCGAAGCGCCGAGCTGACCTGCGCCGGCAGATACAGCCGCTGTTCATACACCATCGCGCTGCTGATACCCATCAGTACAAACAAAATGCCCCAAGCGACCGGAAACAGCCACATCGGCGGTGCAAGCGGCGGTTGCACAATACGTTCATACACATCCATATTGCCACGGGTTAAAAGTGCGGATAGCCCGCCAACACCGAGGGCAATTAAAATAGAAATTACATATGGCTTGATTTTTTGCCACATTTGCATCACCTCGATGCTTAGTCTATGCAGTAACAAAGGATTTTATGCCTTATGCAGGTACGATGCGGGACTTTTTCCGAAAAACTTTTTAAAGGTTTTGGAAAAATAAGATAAGTTTTCAAAGCCGTTTTCCATACACGCCTCCGCAACGGTATATTTGCCGCTCTGCAGCATCTTTTTGGCGCTTTCACAGCGCAGGTGATTGATATAGCTGACAAAGGTTACGCCGGTCACCTTCTTAAACTCGCGCGCAAAATGATATACACTTAAGCCAACCTCATCGGCAACAGACTCCATAGTGAGCTTTGCGGTAAAGTGTGCCTGAATATAGCCCATGGCGATTTTGATATTTTCAACCGCTTTGCCGCTG
Source organism: Clostridia bacterium (assembly GCA_017411585.1). Classification (GTDB taxonomy): domain Bacteria; phylum Bacillota; class Clostridia; order UBA1381; family UMGS1253; genus RGIG2041. The sequence continues at coordinate 2,361 of JAFQPV010000069.1, forward strand.
CCGCGCTTACGCGCAGTCGCATCTTTATCGACATATTTGCACGCCAAATGCACCATCAGCGCAAGCACTGCACTACGAATACTTGCATAATAAAATTCGTGGCGGTGGGCATAGCTTTCCGCGATGCGCACAAAATGCGCCGCCGCGTCCTCATCCCGGATATGGTTTTGGAACATCAGCGTATCGGTGTCAATATGGTTTTCTCTGCAAAAATTACCGTCAACAATTAAGCAGTAATAGCGCGCTTCGCTATCGGTCACGACACTGTGCAAGCTGTTGGCATTGATGACAAACAAATCGCCTGCCTGCACCGGCGTAGCCTGC
>JAFQPV010000070.1 GCA_017411585.1 Clostridia bacterium
AATATTCATATCACTCTTTGCCAACAGCGAATGTGAAAAAATAATGCGCTGATAATTAACATATTGTGTAAAGGTAAAGCCTGTATTTTTTTTAAACAATCGGCTCAGGTGTGCTTCGCTGATAAAGAAATGCTCTGCCGTAGAATGCAGCGAAATCTGCGAGCTGCAGTTTTCCTTTACATAGTCGATAATCCCATCAAAACGGATACCGGCATAGTTTTCATTTTTCACCTTGACATTGCGCAAAATCACAATCAGCATTTCACAAAGTACGGAGGACACATAATGCGTGTACCACTCGTCATGCTCCTGCTCCCTGAGCAGAATGTTAAACAGCTTAAACACACGCATTGCCGCATCGTTCGAAAGTGAAATCACGCCACACAGCTCGTCAAGTCGCTTTAAAATCTCCGCCGGCACACTACGCCCATCAAAATATACCAGCATGCGCTCATGACGGTAATCTTTACACAAAAGCGACTTGTGCAACATCTGCGGCGGCACGATAACCATATCGAGCGGCTTCAAACGGTAACTTCGGTTGCCGATAAATTTATCAATCTGTCCGTCCACCAAAAAATACAGCTCATAGAAATTGTGTACATGCTCCTTCACCGTCGGCATTCGTGTTTCACGGCGCTCACGTTCGACAAAAATCGGTGATAATAAATTGTCTGCATCAATGTAGTGCTTCATATTTCTATACCCCGTTTTTTATTTCGGACATAGTGTAACACGAAACCAAGTCAATGTCAAATATTGTTAAAAAAATAACGGCAAATATGCAAATCTGCTGTTATTTTCATCTTATTTTGCTGCAAATTCAGCAATTTTTCGCTTCATTTTCTCAATGACATCGACTATAAAGTCATCACTGCGCGGGTAATCAGTCAACGTAATCGGTGCGCCGGCTTCGCTTTCGATAAACGAAATCACGGCATCCTTGCCAATGTATTTTTCAAGCGTACGGCAGATTTCGATATCCTGCAAAGCCTCTTTAAACACAATAGCACGCAAAGATGGAATTGCGCCGTAGTTTTCATCCGGATACACACTGAATGCATCGCCTGACGGAAATGCACATTCGGACGAAGTTGTCATATACGGATTAATCGGATAGCGCGAGCCCTGTTCATTATAATAATTATAGCCCCAATGTAAGAAACCCATGATGTTATACTTATACATTTGTAAACCGATGACACGATTTCTATACGAAGGTTGTGCTATGAAACGGTTTGTTGTGTGCTTGTGCATCGTACAGCAATAATATGTCCATTGATTCTCCAGTTTCTTTTCCAAGAACGGTCCCAATCTACCAACGGAGCAAATCGGCATATCTGTATAGCCGCGCTCATAAAATTCCAGATGCGAAAGCGCGTCCATCAGCGGTGCCCCTTCAAGCATCGGCTTAATCAGCTCCGAGCCATATTCATAGCGTGCAAGACTTTCAACATTCGGCTCATCCGAAATATGAAAATAACAGCGCTCAAATACGCCCTCCTCCTTTAAAAACACAACAAGTGCCGGCACAAATTGCAAAAGGAAGTTTTTATATTCTTCCGACTGCCCCGAAACATCCCAACCGAACAAGAAATCTTCTTTTCCGTCTTCTTCAATCAGTATATTCGGCGCACTACGCAGACCCCACTGCGAGAAAAGATGCATAATTTCAATATATTTTATGCCGTTTTTATCCAAAAGCGAAATAAAACGGCGCACTCTTGAAAAATCGAAGGTGTATTTATCACCGGTTTTCGTGATCTTAACAAGCTGTACACATCTGCGACGAAGACCAATGGACGTATCAAGCGGCGGCGTAATGACCGGCGTTAAAATCATATTGATACCCACATCTGCCGCACATGCGATATAGCGGTCAATCAATGCCCAATGCGCCTCACTGTAAACTTCTACATTATGCACATTCGCGATACAATCGGCATGGAACCACTGTGTAAACTTCGTACGCTGCTCCGGCATTTTTTCCGCAAGTACTGTAAGCTCAAATGTAATTTCCGCACTTGGTGTCACATTGCATTGATCAATAACGTGCGGTTCTCTTGCAACGCGAATTGTAATCGGATATGTTCCCGGTGCAACATCCTTAGTTTTTACGCGCACCCATAAACTTTCCGGCACGTCCGCAACATGGAAACAGTGATTCTGATTCTCTATCGGCATCAAAATATCCGGCATCAAACCCGGCTCTTTTGTGATGAATATATCGTCATCTTCTTCACGACCAATATAATAAGGATAGTCCATCACCGCTTTGCGCACATAATAAAGTTCCACATGCTCAACAATCGGCGAAGTCATCTCCACACGTGCACGCACACTGACATCAGCACTAACAACTACTTGATAAGAATATTCTTCGCCGGAAAGTGCCGTTGCCTTTAAAATTTCTTTTGCATCCAAAGCCGCCTTGTCACGCACTTTCACAAGCGAAGAAATCTGTTTAAGTGTAATCTGCATTTGATTTCAGCTCCCGTTTTTCTTAATTAAATTTCCGAAAAAAAACCAACCATCGCGTTCATTATAGCACGCCACTAAAAATTGTCAATAAAATTAAATAATTTTCCTGCAAAAACACCTTGAACAAAACGTACATTTGTGTTATAATTTTTATAAGTTTAGAAAAACTATAACTTTTTCTGGAAAGAGGCTATTGCTATGGAACATATCACTTCTCTGCAATCGATGATTCGCGCACTTACTGCAGAATCGGATATACACGTTTGCGTACTATCCCTGTCCGGCATTATGTCTAACAGCATTATGCAATTGGATGCGCAGTATTTGACACATGTTCGCAGTTTTTGTCACGCCGCGAAATCCACGCCAAAGGGTGCAACGCACTGTCTCGCCTGCAAAGCGCTGACCATTCAAAAGTGTCACAAAAGCAGCGAACCCTATGTCGGTATATGTCCGTTCGGCCTCACAGAATATGTAACGCCGGTGTATTTTGACAAAAGTCTGATTTGTGTTATCTATGTCGGGCATATTAATGCAGATGACAAGGCAATGAAAGAGCGTATTCTGCGTATGGCAAAGCGCACAGGCGTGGATGAATACCGTCTGCAGCTCGCCAGACCAAAACAGGCAACCGAAGCACAATTGCAGCACGGGGCGCAAATTGGCGAAATGATAAAAAGCTACATTCTGATGCTTTGCCACTATTTCAAGCTGCAAAACAAAAGCGATTTACATTGGTGCGTGCGCTCAATTAATAACTACGTTAATGAAAACTATAACACTGCCCTGTCATTAAAGCGCCTCGCCAAGTTGTTTTTCTTTAACGAGAACTATCTTGGCAGACTCTATAAAAAAGAAATGGGTGTCAGCTTCTCGGACTATGTTACACGCATACGCTTAGAGCACGCTTGCGCACTTTTAAAAAACAGCGAGCGTTCCATTATCGAAATTTCATACGAATCCGGTTTCAACAACGTCACCTATTTTAACCGCGTTTTCAAATCCGAATTCGGCATAACGCCGACTGCATATAAAGCAAAACTTTCAAATAAATAGTTTACCATATATATACATAGCAATTTCATTTGATTTTATATAGAATATATGTTATAATAATCTAAATTAGTTTTACTCATATCTAAGGAGGCGTGCTCTTATGGAAAACAACACAACTAAAAATTGGTACGGCATCACGGATTTTCAACTGTTTTTGTTCGGTCAGGGCACGAACTCGCAGGCATATAAAATGCTCGGCTGCCATAAATATACCGATGGTGATTTTAATGGCTACCGCTTCGCCGTATGGGCGCCGAATGCAACTGCAGTTTCGCTCGTCGGTGATTTTAATGGCTGGGATTTAAATAATTCTGCCTTAAATATGATTGAAGACACCGGTGTTTGGGTATGTATAAACAATACCATCACTGACGGCTGCATTTATAAGTATGCCATTACAACAAAATCCGGCGAAGTTATCTACAAAGCTGACCCTTACGGTTTTTTATGTGAAGTGCGCCCGAATACAGCTTCCGTTGTCTGTGACCTGGACGGCTACAAATGGAAGGATAAAAAATGGCAGGCGCACAGTGCGAAAACCGCACCGTATGACCAGCCGATGCTGATTTATGAAGCTCATTTAGGCTCCTGGCGCAGAAAAGACGACGGCAGCCTCTACAGCTATGAAGAATTAATTGACGTGCTCATTCCCTATGTCAAGGGCATGGGCTATACTCATATTGAACTGATGCCGCTCTCCGAGCACCCGTTTGACGGCTCGTGGGGCTATCAGGTAACCGGTTATTATGCCGCAACCAGTCGCTACGGCACACCGCAGCAGCTGATGCAGTTTATTGATGCATGTCATCAAAACGGCATTAGCGTTATCATGGACTGGGTACCGGCGCACTTTCCGCGAGATGCACACGGTCTTGCAAAGTTTGACGGCACTCCGATTTATGAATATCCGGACCCGCGCATCGGCGAGCATAAAGAATGGGGCACGCTTGTGTTCGATTTCGGCAGAAATGAAGTTAACACCTTCCTCATTTCCAATGCGCATTTTTGGTTCGAAATGTATCATATCGACGGTTTGCGCGTGGATGCGGTTTCTTCTATGCTCTACCGCGATTATAACCGAAGCGACGGTAATTGGATTGCAAACAAGGACGGCGGCAACGAAAACTACGAAGCTGTTCGTTTTCTGCAGGAGCTTAACAAAGCCATTTTCAAGGTTTATCCGAACGCACTGATGATTGCAGAAGAGTCCACCGATTGGCCGAGCGTAACCAAGCCGGTTGACCAGGGGGGTTTAGGCTTTAATTTCAAATGGAACATGGGTTGGATGAACGATTCACTTCGTTATATGTCTATGGACCCGTATTTCCGCAAGTACAACCACAACGCATTGACGTTCTCTATGTTCTATGCATTTTCCGAAAACTATATCCTGCCG
>JAFQPV010000071.1 GCA_017411585.1 Clostridia bacterium
AAAAAGATTACACCGCTTTTCAAGGAAGCGCGCCACGAGTGGTGGAGCGCAGATGGTGAAATCGTATACTATGTGGACTGGGACAACGGTACCATTTCGTATGATACACGCACAGGTGAATTAAAGGTTATCGACCCGAACGGCACCTGGCATGCGCATTCCTCTAAGGACGACAAATACTTCGTTGCCGATGAAAACGAAATCGACGGCACAAAGTGGTACAGAGGCTGTTTATCGCGCGTGCATTTCTTCAACGCAGAAACCGGCAAAGCCGTCAACATCGTTTCCGAAAATCCGGCGCTCTTTACCCGTGAAAAGCAGTCCCGCTATCACACCGACCCGCATCCGCAGTTTGTTGTTGGCGACACTGCTGTTGCCTTTACTGCAACTGTAACCGGCAAGGTTTCTTTTGCTATCACGGAAGTGAAGCAGCTGGTTGAAAAGACAAAAAGGTAAATTTTGCGCTGACGGAAGTCGGGTGAGGGGGAGATTTAGAACAATGCGCAAGTATAAATGTAGGGACCGGCGTCCTCGACGGTCCGCAAATGCTATTTAATATTTCACAAATTCAAGGCTGACACGTACATAGAGTACTGTGTCAGCTTTTTTTGTCGCATAAACCTTGTGTATTTCGCATATTCTACATTTCGTCTAGCTATTGACAATTATGGGAAAATATTATACAATATAAGGTGGTGTGAGCTATTTTACACCTCAAGAGATAGTGAAATGATTATGCGATGAACAGGAGACTAAATTCATGGCAAAGGAATATGATAATACAAGTATAACCTCGCTGAAGGGTGCCGACCGTGTGCGTCTGCGCCCGGCAGTTATTTTCGGCTCGGATGGGCTGGAGGGGTGCTGTCACTCCTTCTTTGAGATTGTGTCCAACTCCATCGACGAGGCGCGTGAAGGGCATGGCGACCGCATTGAGGTTACGCGCTTTATGGATAAATCGATTGAGGTTGCCGACCACGGTCGCGGTATTCCGGTGGATTTTAACGAAAAGGAAAACCGCTACAACTGGGAGCTCGTTTTCTGCGAGCTGTATGCCGGCGGTAAGTATAAAAACAATTCCGGGGAAAACTATCAGTACTCCCTGGGCTTAAACGGTCTGGGTAGCTGCGCAACGCAGTATTCCTCTGAATATATGGACGTTACCGTTATGCGTGACGGGCACAAATATAAGCTGCATTTTGAAAAGGGTGAAAATGTCGGCGGTTTGGAAAAGGAGCCGACACGCTTTAAGCAGACCGGTACGACCATTCGCTGGAAGCCGGATTTAGAGGTATTTACCGATATTGATATTCCGCTGGAATATTACTTGGAGGTGCTCAAAAAGCAGGCGGTGGTCAACCCGAATCTGACCTTTACCTTTTATAACGAAACCAAAGAGGGGATGGAGCTTTACGAATTCTGTTACCCGAACGGTATTGTGGATTATATGAAGGAAAAGGTGGGCGAGGGTGCACTCAACGAGGTCACCTATGCCGAGGCGGAGCGCAAGGGGCGCGACCGCGCAGACTTAGACGAGTATAAGTTAAAGATGCAGTTCGCTTTCTGTTTTACAAACACAGCCCCGATGCTCGAGTACTACCACAACTCAAGTTTTCTTGAAAACGGCGGCTCGCCGGACAAGGC
>JAFQPV010000072.1 GCA_017411585.1 Clostridia bacterium
ACTTTCGTAGGCAGGATTTTTGATGGCGTGCCGCAGAAGATTCGAACTCCCGACCTTTTGATCCGTAGTCAAACGCTCTATCCAGCTGAGCTAGCGGCACATTTGTTTGTCAACGAATGATATTATAACACACAATCTTAGCGTTGTCAATCAAAAAATTTACAAAAATAATAAAAAAACATCTATCTTTTTTGTTGCATTTATGATACAATAATTACAATTATGTAACATGGGGAGGTGTTTGTGTGCAGAAAATGAACGGAAGCGGAGAATTTGCAGTTTCAAAAGCATTTGTCTTTGAGCAGATGCAGGCATTGGATGCAAACGCCGTAAAGGTATATTTGTACGCAAAATGCCTCGCAGATGAAAATAATGGACAGACAACTTGTGATGCTTTGTATGAAGCGTTCGGCGAAAAGGAGCTTGTACAGAGTGCACTGCGCTGTCTCGTGCGTGGCGGCTGTCTGCATATAGATAAGAATGCAAACATATCCTTTGCGCAGCATACAGAAGAAGTACGCCCGCAGTATTCACATAAGGAAATCACGGAGTCGGTAGACCGTGACACGCAGCTGCAGATGTTAATGCAGGCGGCAGAGTGTGTGCTTGGCAAGATGCTGACTGCATCGGCGGCGGAGACGCTGTTTGGGATGTACGATTGGCTCGGCCTTCCGGCAGATGTGATATTAAAGCTTTTGGAATACTGCGCAGAAAACGGAAAACGCAGTATGGCATATATTGAGAAGGTGGCAATTTCCTGGTCTAAAGAAGGGATTGTTACATTAGAGGCTGCGGAGAGACATTTGGAATCTGAGGCAAAGAAGAAAAGTTTTATATACAAAGCAAAAAAGATATTTGGCATTGACAACCGTAATTTTACCACAAGAGAGGAAAACTTTTTACACACTTGGCAGCAGATGGGAATTTCGGACAAGCTGCTGGCGTTTGGCTTTGATTATACGGTGGATTGTACAGGAAAGCTGTCTTTTGCATATTTAGATAAGGTTTTGCGTGCGTGGAGGGAAGCCGGAGTGCAGACACCGGCGCAGGCGCTAAAGTTTATTGATGCATACAGACAAAGTAAAACAGCACCGAAAAAAGCTGAACAAACGGAAAAGAAACAGAGTATTTACAATACAGAGAAATATGATTATGAAGAAATTCGGCGGCTGGCAAGAAAAAATATCCGCCAGAAGCTCGGGAAGGAGTAGGCTATGCCATTTAACGGCAGTTTTTATGAAGAGGTGCTAAAAACCTATGAACAGCGGCGCATGATGCGCAGACGAGAGCGCGATTTGCGTTTGCAAGAGGTTTATGCACGCGATGCTGAGATTGAAGCATTGGATGTGAAGGTGCAATCCACCGGTGCGCAGGCGATGATGCAAATTTTGGAAAATCCGGCGCAGTCAAAGGAAATTTCACAAAAAATGCAGACAGATATTGCATCGTTTTTGGCGGAGCGCAAGAGAAGGATGCTTGACGCAGGCTTTGCAGAGGATTACACTGAAATGGTATATGATTGTCCGCTTTGTGAGGATACCGGCTATGTGGACGGTAAGATTTGTGAATGCTTGCGCACACGTGCGGCACGCGCGATGAAGGTGTCATCTGACATTGCACCGATGCTGGATGCGCAAAATTTCGAAAACTTTAATCTGAATTTGTTTAAACCTGAAAATCGTGAGATTATGCAGGAAAATCTGATGATTGCAAAAAAATTCGTTGAAAATTTTGGACTGGGCAGCAACAATCTTTTGTTCTACGGCGGTGCCGGCTGCGGCAAGACGTTTTTGTCTTCCTGTATCGCCAATGCGCTGATCGAAAACAACGTTGATGTTGTCTACAAAAGTGCGGTCAGATTG
>JAFQPV010000073.1 GCA_017411585.1 Clostridia bacterium
CACAGTCGGTGCAGTCTCTTCGACTGCACCGATTGCATTTTAAAGAAACACGGAAGGGTGGTACAGAAAGTGAAGAAAGTTAAAAAAATGCGCTTTTGGGGCACCGGTGCCGGCGAGGTCATTCCCTCTCCGTTTTGCCGCTGCAGAGTATGCGAGCACGCAAGACGGCATGGCGGCAAGGATGTGCGCCTGCGCTCGGGCTTCCGCCTCGATGAAAAGGTGATGCTTGATTTAAGCAATGATTTTTTGTCACAAGCGGCAAAGCTTAAAGAGGATGCCTTTGAAGTCCGTCACGTTTTGTTTTCCCATGTGCATGAAGACCATTTTGACAGATGGCTGCCATATACACGTTGGATTCCGAAAAACCGTTCCAAGCGTTTTGAAAACTTTCCGGAGCCGCAGGGCAAGCTGCACCTTTACTTTACAAAGGCAGGTTTGCAAATAACAAAGGACATCTATACCGGAAAAGAAGTCTGGTATAACAAAGACTGGCTCGAATTTCATGGGCTGGATTTTTATGAAACCTACGACATTGCCGGCTACAAGGTGACACCGCTGAAGGGGCATCATAAAACAGAGTACGAGGCAAATTCGGCAAACTATCTGATTGTGTTTCCGAGCGGCAAGACGATGTATTATGCGTTAGACTCCGGCTTGTATCTGGAAGAAACCTTTGAATATTTAAAAAATGTAAAAATCGACTTACTCATCGGCGAATGTACCTTCCTCAGCCACGAGGCAAAAAATGGCGGTCATATGACACTGGCCGACGAAAAAACAACGCTCGACCGCCTCTATGCGCAGGGTACAATTGACGAAAAATCACACATTTATTTAACACATATCTGCGGTCTGCATATGACACACGACGAGCTTTGTGCGCATTGGGAAAATCTCGACACCCCATACACGGTAAATGTTGCCTATGATGGATTGTCGGTAGAAAAGGAAACAAATATGTTTTAAGGGGGATATGAACCATGAAAAAACCTAAGCTTTCCGAGCTGACACTGCGCGAAAAAATCGGTCAAACTGCCGTTTTTCGCCACAGCCTTCTTGAAAAATTCAGCACAATTGAAGAAATTGAAGCTTACCACAAAAACAATGTCTACGGTTCGACCTGGACAATGGAGCATACAAAAGAGGTTTACCGCGTCATCGAAACCGCGTTAGGTAATCCGGAACTTGCAGGCTACAAGGACGCGATGTATGTGAATTATTTAAACACCGTCAATCGCGCAATGACGATTCCGACAATGCCTGCAATTGATGCAACGCACGGCGTAAATTATAAATTCGAAGGACACGCCGAACTGTCTACTGCAACCTCGCTCGGTGCGACAAAGGATGCCGAGCTTGCGTACCGCTATGGCAAGTACCTCGGTGAAGATTTGCACACCTTCGGTATTCGATGGCTCTGGAGTCCTGTGGTAGACAATGCCGGTAAATTTAAAGGTACCCGACGCATGTCCTCTAACAGAGAAGCCAACAAGCCGCTCTTAGAAGGCTTTATCCGCGGTTTGCACGATGCAGGTATCGCCGCTTGTGCAAAGCACTTTCCCGGTGATGATCCGTATGACTACAGAGATTCGCACTTCTGCACCTCTGCCTATGCACAAAGCTACGAGCACTGGCGTGCTACACAAAGCAAAGACTTTGAAGATGCTATCGCCGCCGGCGTAGACAGCATTATGGTCGGACACAAAACTTTCCGTGCACTCGATGATACACGCGTAAACGGCAATTATCTGCCGTCAACGCTTTCTTATAAAATCATCACGGAAGAGCTGAAAGGGAGAATGGGCTTTAAAGGCGTTGTACTGACCGACGATTCCGACATGAAGGCGTTAACTGCAATTTGTCCGCGTGAAAAACTGTATGTGGAAATTTTGCGTGCCGGTATTGATATGGTTCTCGGTCCGACAGAGCTTGACTATATTGACCTCGTGGAAAAAGCCGTGCTCGACGGCGATTTGCCGGAAAGCCGCATCGATGATGCTTGTCAGCGCATTTTGGATATGAAAGAAAAATACGGTCTGTTTGAGCAGGGCGAGCTGACAGAGCCGACAGAAGAGCGCCGTGAAGAAATCCGCGAAAAGCTGCGTACACTTTCCAAGGACATTGCTGAAAAAAGTATGACGCTGGTTGCAAACAAGCTTGACTTTTTGCCCATAGATAAAGCAAATATCAAAAAGGTCAAGGTGGTTTACATTGGTTATTCTGATAGCTGTTACGAAAATATCAAAGAGTATATGGTGGCAGAATTTGCAAAGCACGGCGCAACCTGCGATGTACAGGACACCTTCGAGTGGGCGGATAACGACACCTTAAACGATTACGATTTGATTATATACGCAACCTATATCGGCTTCCATGCACCGGCAGGCGGCGCATATTTCTTTAATGAAAAATGTGATATGCTGCGCAAATTGATGACCGTTGCAACCGAAAAATCCGTCGGCGTATCGTTTGGCGATCCGGATATTTACTTTAACTACTTTACTGCGGCGCACGCATTTGTAAACACCTATAGCGACAGTCCGGAAACAATTACAACCTTTGTTCGTGCACTCTACGGCGAAGTGCCATTTTCCGACTACTTCCCATTTCCACTTAACCCGATTACCCGCACAAATGAAGTTTAATAAGCAAAAAAAGAAGGCACAGACCTTCTTTTTTTGCGCAAAATCGTGTTAAAAGGCAGCAAAATAGATTCTTGCTTTTTTCGGTGTTTCGCGGTACAATGAAAGTAGTATATTGCGGATTTTTACAAAAAAGCAGAAGGAAGGTTATGAGGAAAATGAAAAAGACGATGGCAGCAATATTGGCGTGCGTAATGCTTCTGTCCTGCATCGGCGTGCCGACTGTGCTTGCAGAAGAGAAAAATGTGTTGTTCAGCGCAGATTTTTCGTCTGTAACCGAGGGGGAAGTGCCGGCAAAGGGCGCGGGAAATGACCAATGGTCGAACATTCTGACCAATGCGGACAAAAAACTCTTTGTGCGCGGGGAAAAGGACGGTGACAATACTGTTTTAGCCTTTGGCTGCGAAGCTGACGGTCAGCGCGGCGGTCCGCGCATTGCAAAAAGCATTGCATTGACGGGGCTTTCGTCGGTGACGGTAAGCTTTCGCGTAAAAGCGGAGGACACAAAGCTTGATGTGCAGCTGATGAGCGACGAGGGCGGCAAGAGCTATACAACCGCGCTTTGGTCTGATATAACGGACGGCTGGGCTGAGGTGCAAATCGAGATTGATTTAAAGCAGAAAACCTTAAAGCAGACCGTGAACGGCACAACGGTAGGCGAAAAGGAAATACACAGCATCAACGATTATTCGACAACGCAGTTTCGCTTTACGCCAACCCCGGAGCCGGGGCAGAGCGTGTATATTGACGATGTTTTAATCACTACGAAGGACACACCGGTTGCGGCGGGCGGCAGTATTCCGAAAACCGGTACAACACCGCCGAAAGCACTTGCGCTGCCGAAGGATGCAACCATATTTGTAAAGACAGACTTTTCGGAAAGTGCACCGGATATTTTAATGAAAAAAACGGGCATCTTCAGCGCGCAGACCTCCTATACGGCGACCTATGACAACGCCGGCAATGTTTGTATGCGCTACTATGCCGACGATGGCTTAGAGCACGGACCGCGTGTGTCGCAGGAAATTCCATATGCGGTAAACACCTTCAGTGTCGATTATGCCGTAAAGCCGTCGATGAGTAAGGCGACGCTTGAAATACTGTATGACGACGGCAAAAGCAAGGGCAACATTGCACCTGTAACGGCGTCGATTGAAGGCGTTTCGGCAACGGAGTGGAACTATGTGCACGCGGATTTCGATGTAAAAGCGGGCAAGGTGACGGGCACCATCAACGGCGATGCGTTTGCGCCGGTTGAGTTTGAGCCGGTAACGGATTTGACGAGCATCAATGTGCGCCTTGCGTCCAAGCTCGGTGCAAACGATGCAATGTATTATGACAACATCGCCATCTATACAACGGAAAAGATTGCATTTAACGGTCCGCTTCGCGCAAACTACGGCGTAGACTGGAGCTATGTGCATCCGTCTAAGCCGCTTTCCGATGAAAGCTATGTAA
>JAFQPV010000074.1 GCA_017411585.1 Clostridia bacterium
GTGTACGCTATGAAATTCTTTCACGTTTACAACGAAGAATATTTTGACGGTCTTGTAAAAAACAATTTAATCAACCAGGACACCGGCTTTAAAATTCAGCACTGCTTTGCCGTGCCGGAGAAGCTGAAGTTTAACACCTTCGCCGCAAAGGGCACAAAGCTGCACGCCATGCTAAAAGAGGGCAAGCACCCCTTTTATGTCGACAGAATTGCCGGCGGCGTAACCTACTACAAATACGATTTTGACCCGGCACTCATCGAGGAATACGAAAACCTGCTCGGCGATTGGTTTTTGGGCTTTCAGCTCCATGAAAGCGCCAGCAACCGAAACAATGACTGGAACAATTTAAAGCGCTATATGCCGGGCGAGTCCGGTCCGTTTGATTTGGAAACCTTACGCAAAAACTCCATCCGCCCGAAGGCAAAAACGCCGGACGGTATGGTATTGCACGGATTTGCACAGGGTACACCGGAGGAGTATGCACAATTAAAGCGCGCAGAAACCGTTGAAGACTACATCGCCGAAATCGAGACGATGTTTAAAAAATATCTTGCTAAGACAAACGGGCATATTCTGCCGTGCGACAGCTATTTCCTGTTTTCGAGAATGCAGGATAAGCTCGGTATGCGCACCTTTATGCCGGAGGTTGGCTGCCAGATTGCACAAATGCGCATTGCAGTTGCGCTTGCACGCGGCACAGCCAAAGCAGCCGGCAAAACCTGGGGTACTTACTACGAAACCTGGATGGAATCGACCGACCACAAGTATTCGATGCCGTGCTTTAACAAGGAGCCGGGCAACGAGTGGTATTTAACACAGGAAACGCACAGCGATGACTTCACCTCCTACGGCGAGGTCGGCGGCAGCTCCAGACATTTGCAAAAGAGAATTTACCACTACACGCTGATGAGCGGCGCAGACTATATGGCAGAGGAATGGGGATTAAATTGCAGCTACGCTGACATGAACACCTTCGAGCTTTCGCCGTACGGTATGGCAAAGAAGGAATTTATCGACTTTACACAACGCCACCGTGATATACAGGCAATCGTGCCGTTTGCAATCGTTCTGCCGAAGGAATACGAGTGCGTAGAAATCACCGACCCGTTTATGCCGTACAGCTTTAAAAAGCACCGCGACACCTATATGTACCGCACGATGAACGACACAGAAAAGCAAATCGTGAACCACGCAGAGGATGTGCTTAAGTTTATCTACGGCAGAGACGAAGCAAAGATTTACGGTACAGAGGGGCATACGCTCACAAACTCGCGCTTCGGCGATTTGTTTGATATTATTTACGAGGATGCCTCTGACGAGGTACTGGCAAAGTACAGCGCATTTGTAGACGCTTCCTTTGACAATCGCTTTGCAAACGCAAAGAAGGCGACGAAGCTGAAAATCTTCACAAGCGACGATTACGAAAAACTCGCACACGATATTGATGCAGAGGCAAAGGCAAGCCTGCCGTGCGTGGCAGATTCCCTGCACTGGCTCTTATCGACCGACGGCGAGGGCAAGCGTTTCGTTTCCGTATTCAATAACGAAGGCAACAACAGAAACCTCATCACCGGCGACGATTTAATCCGCGAAGCGGATGCAACCGTTACCCTTTCCTTCAAGACTGCGTGCACACCGAAGTGCATCGCACACGGCGCAGAGGAAATCAAGCTTGCCAAGGTAGACGATACGACCTACACCGCATGCATCCCTGCCGCCGGCTTTGCGATTTTTGAGTACTAATAATTTTTCAAAATCATTTACAAAAATAAAAAACTGTGTTATACTCTTAAATACATCGGGGTGTAGCGCAGTCGGTAGCGCACTAGACTGGGGGTCTAGGGGTCGCGTGTTCAAGTCACGTCACTCCGACCAAAGCCAAAAGCTCTGCACACGCAGAGCTTTTATTTTTTCGAGGTGAAACATTATGGAACTTTTAAACAAACTGCCCATGCCGGGCGAAATGAGCA
>JAFQPV010000075.1 GCA_017411585.1 Clostridia bacterium
ACAAACCTACCCACACCCGGGTCATAGTATCTTGCGCGCAGGTAGATAAAGCCTGTTTCCTCGTCGTAATATTCGCCATTATAGCGGAATGGGTTTAGTGTATTGCCGCCGGTTGGGTTTCCGAAATCATCATAGTCATAGCCTTCGATGTTGCCGTGCCAATCCTGGTAATAGAAGTTTGCTACAGATTCCGGTGTCTTATAGGCAATGAGCTCCAAACCACGGTAGTAGGTTGTGCCTGCGGTTGAATTTTCACCTTCCCAGACAATGTTTGCACCGTCATAAACAAAGGCTTTGTTATTCTTTGTCTGTCTAAGTCCGTTACCGTCGTAGGTATAAGTGGTTGTGGCACCATTTACGGTTGCGCTGCTCATACGACCAAGCACGTCAAATGTAAAGGTGTCTGTGGTAAAGGTTGGAGCACCGACAACTGTCAAGGTTTCTGACAGCGTTTCTGTCGGCTCTGCGGTTTCCGGCATATGTGTACGCTCAATCAAATTACCGTTATTATCATATTTGTAAGCGCTTACAATATTGTCAGCAAAATCTGCTTCACGAATCAAACGGTTATTCATATCGTAGTAATAACGATAGGTGCTACCATCCTTTGTCATTTCGCTGCGGTTACCATAGATATCATATTTATACGTTGCGCCGTCACCGGAGGCAAGGGCGCCTGTTTCATTGTAGGTATAATTAATCGCGCCTTCGCTGTCTGTAACGCGCTTTACATTACCGTCATTGTAATAAGTCAGCGTGTATGTATTTGCGCCACTAAATTTGCTTACAAGGCGGTTTTGCGCATCATACGACATCGTTGCAGTAGTTGTACCGTTATTTACACTTGTTAGGTTGCTGTTTGCATCGTATGTATACGAGGTTGTACCAAACGCGCTATCACTTACGGTCAACATTCTGCCCAAGCTATCGTAGGTATAGCTTGTATTTATATTGATGCTTGGTGCAACAAAGCTTGTTCTGTTGCCGTTGGCATCATATGTATACGTTTTCACAATATCGCCTTTGGTTTCACTCAAAAGCAGACCTCTTACATCATAATTATACACGGTTGTGCCGCTTGTGTCAATCATTTGTGTAACGTTACCGTTGTAGTCATACGCATATTGTACCGATTCCGTTTCCTTACCTTCCTGCGCTGCGGTGAGGGATAAGGTTCTGCCTAGACCGTCATAGGTATAGGTGGTAACAGCACCGTTTCGGTCGGTTTTTGATGTAAGCTGATTTAAGTTATCATATGCATTTGTTTCGCTGTTACCCATCGGGTCGGTCGTAGAGAACAAACGCCCTAAATCATCATAAGTATAGCTTGTGATTTGCGTAAATTCATCTGCTTCTGCCGTCAGGCTGTCAAAGCCAAGTGCAAAGGAAGCCGTTCTGCCGCCCGGGTATAGGTATATTTTGTAATCTGATTGCCGATTTTCGCTGCGATTACACGATTGCGGCTGTCATAGACGTTTTGCGCAGTACGGTAGCTTGTTGCGCCGGTATAAGTATCTGTACGTGTATTATTGCCGTTTGCATCGTAATAATATTTTACGCGCGCGCCGCCGTCCGTGTCCACATACTGCTCTGTCAGCATACCGGCTTTGTTATAATTAAAGCGTGTTATCGTGGACGGCGTTATCAACGAAGAAATTTTCAATCGCTGGGCAATGAACGGCACCGGCGGCTGGATTCAGATGGATTTCGGCAGCGTGAAGAATCTGCATTCCATGGGCTTTGCCGGCGTGTATATGACGGACCGTGACTACCTCTTCAGCGTCGAGGTTTCCGCCGACGGCGAAAATTGGACAACAGTGGAGGAGTACGGTGCAAAGCGCAACGATGATATCATGGTGATTCTGCCGATGGGCGATGTGCAGGCGCGTTATGTGCGTATGAATGCCAAGGGCACAACCAAGACCGGCTGGAATACATGGGCAGAGGTACGCTTCTACGAAAATGAAGCACAGCAAAATGCAGATATGGCGCTCTGGCCGTATTACTTTACGGAAATTATTTCCGGCAAGGTAGGCGATTCTTGCCTGGTTGCGATGAATAATTACGATGATGCAGGCAATCTTTTGCCGCTCGATGAAAGCATCAGCATTGCATTCAGTGTAACAAACACGAGCGTTGCAAGCGTCGATGCAAACGGCAATGTGACACTTTTAAAGCCGGGCAAAACCGAGCTTGTGATTCGAATTGACAGCTACCATGTGACACGAACAATCAAGGTGCCGATTGAATGCAAATAGAGAAATAAAAAAAAGGAGCCGAGGCTCCTTTTTTTATTACTTTTGTGTCCACTTAACTTCCAAACCTAAAGATTCGCTTGCAAAGCGCAGCGGCACCATTGTGCGGTCACTTCTTGTTGCCGGAGGTACATCCAATACAACGGTTTCGCCGTTTGCGGTTGCGTTCGGGTTATTTAAGAACATGATGATTTGCGTGTTGTTTTTTGTGATGGTGATTTTCTGTGTCGCCTCAATCCAGCCGACCTCGGCGCCGACCGTTTCGGAAAGCGCACGAATCGGGATGAGCGTTCTGCCGTTTTCAATCACCGGATACACGCTGTCATACTTTTCAAAGTCAACATCCTCGCCGTTGTATACGACGCGGATGCGTCCGCCTGCCGCTGTTTCATCGATAACCTCAATCACCTGCGGCTTGTTTGCTGCCGCGATGCAGTATTCGATGTAGCCGGTCGGTGTCATGAAGATGCAGCCTTGCTCTTTTAAGTACAAGATTGCCTGCTCAAATACGGCAGAGTCAGCTCCGTCGTGGTTGAAGGCGTGAATCTGTACCACATAGTACGGCTTGCCCGGGTTTTTGGAGTAGGTTTCCTGAATGGCGGTGAGCGCATCCTTTCCGCTTACCTCCATGTTCAAACGGTTGCCTAAATTGTACGCGCTGTTTAATTTCGAATTACCGTATTGCACGGAGGTGATTTTATCGGCGAATTTTGTGTTGACAAGGTTGATAAATGTATCGTCAATCTTGTTGTACGGCGCGCCGACGCTCTGGATGGTGATGCCGTGTGCGGCAAATAAATCTATGCCGTGGTTTAAATACATTTCCATGTCCTCGGCGCTTCTGCCGATGAAGTCGGCGTCGTTTTGGAATACGCCGTCGACATATTTACCGTCGTGCTTGTAGCCGTGGTGCCAGATTTCAAAGCCATTGTCCACCCAGGTTTTGATTTCTGCCCATTGTGCATCTGTAAAATCTTCGCATTTGTAGGTAATTGCACCGAAGCCGGCAACGAGGCCGTGCTTATGCATGACTTCGTATACGGATTTAAAGGCTTCGTAGTTTGCTACAGTCAAATCATCTACCTTTAAAATTACAACGGATTCACCGTTCGGACCTGCAATATAAGGTGCTTTTACTGCTGTGGACGGGGTGATTGCCGGTGTTTCCGGTTTCGGTTCTTCTGGCTTTGGCTCTTCCGGCTTCGGTGCAGGTGTTGCATTTTCGTCTAACTTTTCGCCGGAGGTGGAAATTACGATATCATCCCAGTAGGTGCATTTTGTGTTGTCGATGGTCTGGAAAAAGCGGATGTCCAGCTTGGTGGTGTCCGTAATCGGCTTTAATTCACCCTTGGCCGCTTCCTTGCCGTCCTTGTAGCTCACGAAGGTGAGCGTTTCAAAATTGAGCTCGTGCTTTACCTCGCACCAGTCGGCTTTGTTGCCGCCAACTAAGGCGGCATTGAGTGCACCGTCGGTATAGAGCTGAATCGAGCAGGATGCACCGCCCGAGGTCTTTGCCTTTGCGGCAATGGTCAAATCCTTTAAGCCGGTGATGTCGATGTACTTTACCACGCGCGGACCGGTTTTGCCGTCTGCCGTGATGGTGAATTTGAGCATCTTGTTGTCGGTATCATCCGATTCTACGATGCCCCAGGCTTCTTTGTCGTCGTTTTTGGTTACGACATCGTATTTGCTGTTTTTTGTGTCGATGACTGTGCCTTCTTCGTAGCCTTCGAAGTTATCTTCAAAGAGTACGGTTTCCGCCGCTGTTGCGCCAAGTCCGCCCAAAAGGGAAACCAGCAGCATAAGCGAAAGTGTAATGCTTAAAAGTTTTTTCATAGGTATTACCTCCTTATGACTTAATTTTATCATAAATAAAAAGAGAAAACATCAAGATTTTTGCCAATTTCTCCTTTTTAGAAGATGTGCATAAAAAAAGATATGCATTTTAGTGAAAATGCATAATGGAAAAAGAAAATGAAATGATTCTTCGATTTAGAATTATGTTCGTAGGGGTGGTTCACGAATCGCCCGTTTATTTCCTGCCATATTCGCGGCGCGCCGAGTCGTCACACCCTACAAGTACGAATTGAACTAACACCGTAGGGCAGGGGCTTGCTCCTGCCGCAAATAAGGTGAAAAAATAGGGAACGACACACAGGTCGTTCCCTACGAATGCATTTATTTTTGCGTATACTTTACTTCCAGACCGAGACTCTCGCTTGCAAAGCGCAGCGGCACCATGGTGCGGTCGTTTCTCGTTGCCGGTGCAACATCGAGTGTGACGGGCTTGCCGCCGACGGTTGCATCGGGATTGTCTAAAAACATAATGATTTGCGTGCCGCCCTTCGTGATGGTGATTTTCTTTGTTGCTTCGAGCCAATCCACCTTTGCGCCG
The DNA here is from genome assembly GCA_017411585.1 of Clostridia bacterium. Lineage (GTDB taxonomy): Bacteria > Bacillota > Clostridia > UBA1381 > UMGS1253 > RGIG2041. Next base: position 4,651 of record JAFQPV010000075.1, read on the forward strand.
ACGGTTTCGGCGAGTGCGCGAATCGGAATTAAGGTTCTTCCGTTTTCAATCACCGGATACACGCTGTCGTAGCTTTCAAAATCCACCTCTGTGCCGTTGTAGACCACGCGGATTTTACCGCCGACAGCCGTTTCGTCAATGACCTCGATGGTGTCGACACGGTTTGCCGCTTCTTCGCAGTATGCAAGATACTGCGACGGTGTCATAAACACGCAGCCGACCTCATCTTTCAGGTATACAATCGCTTCCTTGAGTGCATCGGGATCCTTTGCCTGCACGGCCGCGTGCATTTGCACCACGTAGTACGGTCTGTTCGGCGCTTTTTGGTAGTCGTCCTTGGCGGCTTCAAGCGCCGTCATACTGCCGTCTTCTAAATCTAGGCGGTTGCCAAGCTGATAGCAGTCGAAGCTTAAATTCTTTTCTGTCATAAACGCCGGCTTTTTTGCGTTGAGCACAGATGTGATTTTGCCGTCAAATTTTTCGTTTAAGAGTGTTAAAAAGGTCTCATCAAAAATATTGTACGGCACACCGACGCTCTGCACCTTGATGCCGTGTGCGGCAAACAAATCAATGCCGTGATTGATATACATTTCCATTTTATCGGCGCTTCTGCCGATAAAGTCGGCATCGTTTTGGAACTTTCCGTCGATGTACACGCCGTCGTGGTCGTAGCCGTGGTGCCAGATTTCAAAACCGTTTTCTACCCAGCCTTCCACCGCGGCCCATTGCGCGTCCGTAAAGCCTTCACATCTGTGGGTGATGGCGCCAAAGCTGCCGACAACGCCGACTTTTGTAAATACATCGTACAGAAGCTGGAACTTGTCGAAGGTGGCGGGGGTTAAATCGTCTGCCTTGATAATGGCAATCGGTCTGTCGCCCGGCCCCGGGATCAGTGGCACTTTTTCCGCCGCGTCTGCGGCAGATACGCTTAGTCCGCTAACAAGCATCATCAGCATAGAAAGTACAAGGAAGAGAGATATTTGTTTTTTCATAGAAAATCCTCCTAACAATCATTTACTGTATGTTTTGATTATAGCATAACGAAAGGGGAATGGGTAGAGTTTTTTTAGCACGAAAACAACAAAAAGTTACATCTTTTGAACATGAGTTGTTACTTTGCATAAAAAAAGCTGTGCATTTTGGTGAAAATGCACAGCGGGCGGCAATGATAAATCATTGTCCTACAAGTACGAATTGGAGTCAGCATCGTAGGGGCTGGCCTCCCGGACAGCCCGTAAATTTTGCGCAAAATAAAAAGGGCGATTCGTGAATCGCCCCTACAACCTTTCGGTTTATTTATTACAATAATTTTTTTAATCTTTCGTTGACTTCAACCAAGAATTCCTCTGTGCCAACCTTCTTTTTGTTCTCTAATGTGGAAAGCAGATACAAATCACCGGTCATCACGCCTTCTTCGATGGTCTGAATGGTTGCCTTTTCAAGCTTGTCTGCAAAGTCAACCAAATCCGGTGTGTTGTCAAGCTCGCCGCGCTTACGGAGTGCGCCCGTCCAGGCAAACAGCGTTGCCACACTGTTGGTCGACGTTGCTTCGCCCTTTAAGTGCTTGTAGTAGTGGCGCTGTACGGTGCCGTGCGCCGCTTCGTATTCATATACGCCGTCCGGACTAACAAGTACGCTTGTCATCATCGCGAGCGAGCCGTAGGCAGTAGCCACCATATCGCTCATTACATCGCCGTCGTAGTTTTTGCATGCCCAGATGTAGCCGCCCTCGGAGCGGATTACACGTGCAACCGCATCGTCGATGAGGGTGTAGAAATATTCGATGCCCATCTCTTCAAACTTTGCCTTGTATTCATTTTCATAAATCTCGGCAAAAATATCTTTAAAGCGGTGGTCATACTGCTTGGAGATGGTGTCCTTGGTTGCAAACCACAAATCCTGCTTTGTGTCGAGTGCGTAGTTGAAGCAGCAGCGCGCAAAGCTTGCAATAGAGTTGTCCTTGTTGTGCAGGCCGTGTACGATACCGTCTGTGTCGGTAAATTCAAACACGGTCTGGCGTGTTTCTTTGCCGTCTTTTGTGCAAACAAGCTCCACCTTGCTGCCCTTTTCGACCTGCATTTCCGTGTTTTTATACACATCGCCGTATGCGTGACGCGCGATGGTAATCGGCTTTGTCCAGGTCGGGATATACGGGGTAATACCGTTTACGATAATCGGCGCGCGGAACACCGTACCGTCCAAAATGGCGCGGATGGTGCCGTTCGGCGATTTCCACATCTGCTTTAAGTCGTACTCGGTCATACGCGCCGCGTTCGGCGTGATGGTTGCGCATTTCACCGCAACGCCGTATTTCTTTGTCGCTTCCGCAGATTCTACGGTAACCTTGTCGTCCGTTTCGTTTCTGTGCTCGAGTCCCAAATCGTAGTATTCTGTTTTTAAATCGATGTAGGGGAGCAAGAGAATATCTTTAATCATTTTCCAGATGATTCTGGTCATTTCGTCGCCGTCCATTTCGACGAGCGGCGTTTTCATTAAAATTTTATCTGCCATCATTAACCCTCCAAGCTTTCCTTCGTGTAGCTTAACAGTCCGCCTGCCAGCACGATTGCCTTTGTGCGGTCGGTGAGCACGCATTTGCATGCAATTTTCTCGCCGGTGGTCTTGTTTTCAAGCACTAAATCCTCGCCGGCTTCGATTTTTGCACGCACATCTGCGATGGCGAGCTTGTCGCCTAAATTGATTTTATCGTAATCTGCCTCGTTTGCAAAGGTGAGCGGCAGAATACCTGCGTTAATTAAGTTTGCGCGGTGGATGCGGGCAAAGGATTTTACTAACACAGCCTTTACGCCGAGGTGGAGCGGAGCAAGCGCCGCGTGCTCACGCGATGAGCCCTGACCATAGTTTACGCCGCCGACGATGATGCTTGCACCCATTTCCTCTGCGCGGGAAGGGAAATTCTCGTCGCAAACGGTGAAGCAGTGCTTCGAGATTGCCGGAATGTTCGAGCGCAGCGGCAAAATCTTTGCGCCTGCCGGCATAATGTGGTCGGTCGTGATGTTGTCGCCAACCTTTAATGAGCAGCCGCAGTCGATGTGCTCTGCAAGCGGATGTGTTACAGGGAACGGCTTGATGTTCGGACCGCGCAGGATTTCGACACTGTCCATATCCTTTTCATCGACCGGCTTTACAATCATATTATCGTTAATTAAAAATTCTTCCGGGAGTACGAATTCCGGCATATCGCCAAGAGCTCTCGGGTCGGTGAGTACACCTGCAACGGCACTTGCTGCAGCAACCTCCGGAGAAACCAAATAAATCTGACCGTCCTTTGTGCCGGAGCGGCCCTCGAAGTTACGGTTAAAGGTACGCAGCGAAATACCCTTAGAGTTCGGCGACTGCCCCATACCGATGCACGGACCGCAAGCGCTTTCCAGAATTCGCGCGCCGGCATCAATCAGAATCGAGAGTGCGCCGTTGT
>JAFQPV010000076.1 GCA_017411585.1 Clostridia bacterium
AGGATGAAGCGCCGCTTTATCTTCTGTGCAACGAATACGATAAATAAGAAAATATGCAATCGGTCTGCAATCGTAAGTATGCAATCGGGGACGTGCCTGTTTTTATGCAATCGGGGACGTGCCTGTTTTTACAACTTTTTAATTGAAAACCTCATTCTATATGTGTTAAAATCATACATATAAGACATATATGGAATGAGGTTTTGATAAATTATGAGCAGACCACCCCGAGTATTAAGTTCAACAGGATTATATCATGTTATATTCAGAGGTATAAATCATTTGAACATTTTTGATGAAAAAGAAGATTATAAAAAAATGCTTGAAATATTAGCAAAATTAAAAGAAAATGAGAATATTGAAATATATGCATATTGCTTAATGACAAATCATGTTCATTTATTTCTTAAAGAACAAAAATTAGGCGATATAAAGAAAGTTATGCATAAACTGTTAACTACTTATGTGGTTTGGTATAATCGCAAATACCAGCGTAGCGGTAGTTTGATAGGTAATAGATATAAAAGCGAACCAATCGAAGATGGTAAGTACTATTTTGCTTTGGTAAGATATATACATCAAAATCCAATTAGAGCAAAAATATGCAAATTACCGAATGAATATAAATGGAGCAGTTACAACGATTATATTTCCAAAAAGAGAAATACATTAACGGATAAGGCATTTAGTTTAGATATGTTTTCTTCGAAAATTAGCGAAGCTATAGAGTATTTTAAAGAATTTCATCAAAGTGATGAAGAATTGGATTTTGACATAACAAACACAAAGAAATTAACTACAGCACAAATTAAAAGGAAAATAGAAAAAGTATCGGGAATTCCTGCAGAAAATATCTCAAAATTACAACGATTAGAACGTAATTATGTTTTAAAAGAGCTGAGAATGTCAGGACTAACAATCGGTCAACTTCAACGTGCCACGGGTATATCAAGAGGAATAATAACTAATGCCAAATAATTTAGTTGCAAAAACAGGCACGTCCCCAATTGTTTTCGCGTCCCCAATTGTTTTCGGAGGTGTCAGACATTTTTAAAATTAAAGAATCATCGTTTTCCAAACGCATAATCGATTGAATACTCTTTGATGAAAACATGTGAATCTGTTCTTTGCCCGTTCCATCGCAATTCACTCTCCATATTTGGTTGGAATGCTCTACTCCCGAAACATAATAAATAATTTTTCCGTCCGAAATAAAATCTACAACATCTTCAGCAAGAATCAATCGCTCACCGGAATTGTAATCAAATCGAATTAATGTATTATTCTGTTGGTTGGGAAATACTTCACTATCCTGGTCTATGTAATAATATGAAAAATCCCCCATTTCCAACGACATTAATCCCCCATTATTAAATGCAGGTTTTAAAAACTGTTTTGCAGCACAAATATTTTTTTGTCCACAAACAGAAAAAAACATAACGAAACATATTATAATTGATAACAGTCTTTTCATTTTTAATTATCCTTTCAATTCCATATTTTTCTTAATTATATCACAAACCATAATGTAAAATCAATAATTTAAAAATTAATGCTCACCTATAAAAATATAAGTGAGCACTAAAGTTATTCAAATTTCTCTGCTTCAGCTAACATATTCTCAATAAATATTCCGTATCCTCTTGTGGGGTCATTCACAAATACGTGTGTCACAGCTCCCACAATTCGGCCATTTTGCAGAATGGGCGAACCCGACATGCCCTGCACAATGCCGCCGGTGATTTCCAAAAGCTCTGGGTCAGTCACATGAATGACCATGCTCTTCTCATCGTTTGAAGACGTGATGACCTTTTCGATTTGGATGTCGAATTCCTGCACATTTATCCCGTCCGGTGCAAACCTTATCTTTGCTTCGCCCTCGCGAATTTCAAAGCGGCTTGCAACGTGGACCGGCGCGGCTTACGGTAGGCTATTGGATCTCCAGACGCCATAAATCCCGGCGCTGGAATTGGAAAGTACACTACCGTAAACACCTTCTGTAAAGGCACCGCAAAGTTGTCCCGGTGTACCGCTTTTGCCGGGTGTGATTGCGGTGATTTCACAAGGGGAGATGCTGCCATCCAGTACGGTTAGAAGCTGCGCAGTGTCGATGTCGGCAATGCCGTGACCAAGTGCTGCGTACACGCCCTGATCGGGTCGGAGAAATGTGAGCGTGCCGAGACCGGCGGTGCTGTCACGTACCCAAGCGCCGATTTTATAGCCGTCTGCGGTGCGTACCGGGGTTAGAGATAGCGTATAATTTTCGCCGCTGCGCACATATTCTATAGTGACGCTGTTGCCACCATTTTGCGCGAGCAAATCGGAAAAATGATCCGCATCTATAATTTTTTGCCCATTTATACGCACCAATACGTCACCGACCTGCAATCCCGCAAGCTTAGCAGGTGATTGGCTGTTGCCCTCCGTGTCCGTAATGTTTGTGAGAGCAACCGCAAGCACGCCATCCGTATAAATGCGGATGCCGATGGCTTCGCCACCCGGTATGACACAGCAATCTTCATACACACTGACGGAAACCTTTTTTAAAGGCAGAATGCCGAACAGCTTTACGTCTACTTCGTAATCGCCGACGGCGCTTGTATCCAGCGAGGTCCCCTTGTTTATTTGTTTTTCGTCTGTGCTGAAGGCAGCTGTTGTGTGTGTTTTTGCGCCGCTTATGCCCTGCGGCAGTGTTACCCTTGTGTTTTGCAAAACGCAGAGTCTGTCAGGGAGCGCGCGATATACACTGAGCGCATCAAAGGTGAGCGGTGCCAAGAGCAGACTGAAGATGCAAAGGCAGATGAGCAAACGCCTAAAACGCAATGTCTATCACTTCCCGTGCAGAAAATTTGAAGCTGCTTTGCTTCGTTTTTAATTTAACCTGTTGTGTGGTTTCTATGTGCAATAAAACAATGTAAATTTCCGAATTTTTGGAAATTGTGCAAGCTTGACAAAATGGCAGCAAATGTATATAATAAATAAGCAGAGAAATCTTCAGGGTTGGGTGAAATTCCCTACCGGTGGTAAGAATTTGACGCTAAAAAAGGTCAGAGCGTAAAAGTAAATACTTTTGCGGTAAACAAACTTCGCCACTCGCTGTATGTATATTACAGCTTCGGCTCGCTTTGTTTATTCTGTCGCTTTTTTATCTGCCAAATTACAAGCCCACGAGTCTTTTGACTGATTCGGTGTGATTCCGAAGCCGACGGTAAAGTCCGGAGGAAAGAAGATATATCTTTTTTCGCTTGCCCTGTGGTTTTTCAGGGTTTTTTAATTTCCGTATTTTGGCGGAAATGGCGAAAGGAGACAAAAAACAATGAAAAAAATCACAGTTCGAAATCTTACGGTGACAGCAATGCTGTCCGCTGCGGCAGGTGTGTTGATGCTTTTGCATCTGAATTTGCCGTTCTTGCCGTCATTTTTGTCGTTTGACGTGGCGGACTTGCCGGCGCTTTTGGCGAGCTTTGCGCTCGGTCCGGTATATGGTGTGACGGTGTGTCTTATGAAGAATCTTTTACATATTTTATTGCATTCTTCGCATACGATGGCGGTTGGTGAGCTTTCGAATTTTATTTTGAGCAGTGCTTTTGTATTTACGGCAGGCGCAATGTATAAGCGCAAAAAAACACGAAAAAATGCAATAATAAGCGCAGTGGCGGGTGCGGCGGTATCTGCCTGTGTCGGCGTGTTTTCCAATTATTTTTTGATTTATCCGCTGTATGGGTTGGTATATCACTACAGTCGTGCGATGATTTTGGGGATGTATCAGGTGATTTTGCCTTCTGTCAGTAACATGTGGCAGGCACTTTTGATTTTTAACTTGCCGTTCACATTTATAAAAGGGCTTTGCAGTGCGGTTATTGCGTTTTTAATTTACAAGCCGCTTTCGCCGGTTTTGAAGGGAAAAATACAATAGAAAAGGGGAAAGACCATGAAAATTATTATGGATGCCATGGGCGGTGACGCATCGCCAAAGGCGCAATTGGAAGGCGCAATGCGGGCGGTGCGTGAACTGGGAATTGAGGTTTGCCTGGTAGGTGATAGTGACCTGATTATGGGGCACCTTGATGCAATGGGGGAAACATTGCCGGAAGGGTTAACCGTGCAGCATGCATCGCAGGTCATTACGAATGATGAAGACCCGGCGTTTGCTTTGCGCCGCAAAAAAGATGCATCCATTGTTGTGGCGGCAAATATGCTTAAAAATGGCGACGGTGATGCGCTGGTTTCTACCGGCTCGACGGGTGGGGTGCTTTGCGCAGGACTATTGCTGATTGGCAGAATCAAGGGCGTACAGCGTCCGGCGCTTGCGCCGGTGTATCCGACGGAGACCGGGTACGGTGTTTTGATTGACTGTGGTGCGAATGCTGACTGCAAACCGCAGTATCTCGCGCAGTTCGGCGTAATGGGCAGCATTTATGCAAGTGCAGTTCTCGGCAAGAAAAATGCAAAGGTTGCGCTTATCAATAACGGTGCAGAGGAGCATAAGGGCAGTACGCTCTATAAAGAGGCGCATCAGCTTTTGAAGCAGGCACCGATTAATTTTATTGGAAATATAGAAGGTAGAGACGTGATGAGCGGCACAGCGGATGTTGTTGTTTGTGACGGCTTTACGGGTAATGTAATGCTGAAGGTAATTGAAGGGGTTTCCTCGACGCTTTTAAAGAACGTTAAGGGCGCGATGATGAGCTCGCTAAAAACAAAAATCGGTGCATTGCTTGCAAAGGATGCATTTAAAACCTTGAAGAAAAAGATGGATTATTCCGAGCACGGCGGTGCGCTTTTGCTCGGTACAAAGTATCCGGTGATTAAGGGGCATGGTTCCTCGGATGCCAAAGCGGTCTTTTCTGCAATTCGTCAGGCGACGAAAATTGTCGAGGCGGACGTCGTTTGCAAAATCGCGGCAGATATTGAAAAAATGGAGATGCCGGAGGCATAAAGTGTGCTGAAAGAAAAAATTATTTTAAAAAAACTTGACAAAAAGCTCCATATTTGGTATATACATTAGATAAAGGTGCTGTGACACCAGAGTATAGCATAATAAATGGAGGCGGAAATAATGAATTTTGATAAGATTAGAGAAATTATTGCTGAGCAGCTCGGCATAGATGCGGATTCTATCACGATGGACTCTTCTTTTGTGGATGATTTGGGTGCGGACTCGTTGGATATTGTCAGCCTGATCATGGCACTGGAAGAGGAATTTGGCATTGAGTTTGCCGAGGAAGATGCGGAGAAAATTAAAACAGTCGGTGACGCTGTGAATTACATTTCCGAATAATCTAGAAAGCAAAGGATTTCTTATCCTTTGCTTTTTTGTTTAGAAAACGGAGGGTGAACGATGGAAAATATGGCAATTGCTGCATTTGAAAAAGAAATAGGCTACACGTTTAACGATAAGCAGCTGCTTGTTCATGCGCTGACGCATTCTTCGTATGCAAATGAGCGTGGTATGGACAAGACGATGTGCAATGAGCGCTTGGAGTTTTTGGGCGATGCAATTGTGGATATGGTTGCAAGTGACCGTTTGTTTAAAATGATGCCGAGTAGCCAGGAGGGTGTTTTGACCAAAATGCGTGCTTCTGTAGTGTGCGAGCAATCGTTTGCCAGATTAGCGAGCGAGATGCATTTTGGTGAGTATATTCTTTTGGGAAAAGGGGAAGAAGCAACCGGAGGCAGAACGCGCGCCTCGGTTTTGGCGGACTGCTTCGAGGCTGTGATTGCTGCGATTTATTTGGATAGCAGCCTTGAGGTTGTATTTGCGTGGACGGAAGCACATTTGCGCACGGCGCTTGTGCAGGCGAGCTCCGGTAAGGTGGCAAAGGATTACAAAACCGTGCTGCAGGAAAAAACACAGAAGGGAAAAGATGGCCGCGTAACTTACCAATTGGCGGATGAGCAGGGGCCTGACCATGCAAAGGTGTTTACGGTGCACGTTTTTGTAGACGACAGATATATGGCGGAAGGCAAAGGTACCAGTAAAAAGGATGCTGAGCAGGCAGCGGCCGGTGCGGCGCTTAAGCTGTTGGAACATGTATAAAAAGATGCGAAAAATAAATATACCGATTTTTGTATCGCATCAGGGCTGTCCGCATCAGTGTAGTTTTTGCAATCAAAAAACAATTACGGGCAGTGGTGATGCGGTAACGCCACATCAGGTAAGAAAGGCCATTGAAGCGGCATTGGAAACAGCGCCGAGGGCGCCAGTGCAGACCGAGGTTGCATTTTTTGGCGGCAGCTTTACGGCGATTGATGCGAAGCTGCAGGAAGCATTGCTCGGTGCGGCGAAGCCGTTTTTGGACAGTGGTGCGGTGCACGGCATTCGTTTGTCTACGCGACCGGATTGTATTGATGATGTTGTGGTTGAGCGCCTTTTGCGTTACGGTGTGACGAGTGTGGAGCTCGGTGTGCAATCCTCGGATGCAGAGGTGATTACAATGAACAAGCGTGGGCACACATTTGAGGATGTTAAAGGCGCATTTTCACTTCTGCGTGCGGCAGGGTTTGAGGTCGGTTTGCAAATGATGCTTGGGCTTTACGGGTCGACACGCGAAAAAGACATACAAACCGCGCGCGATATTGCGGCATTAAAACCGGATACGACACGTATTTATCCGACGGTGGTTTTGGAGGGCAGTCCGCTTTGCGATTTATATCGAAAAGGGGAATATGTACCGCTTACATTGGAGCAGGCGGTGGACATTGCGGCGGCTGCGTATACAATTTTTAAAGAAAACGGCGTTCGTGTATTGCGTATGGGACTTATGGCTTCTGACACACTTTCAGATGGCTGTGTGGCAGGACCGCAGCATCCGGCGTTCGGCGAGCTTGTGTTGTCCAGGCTGTATCTATATAAAATGCGGCGCGCATTGGAGGGGAAAAACGGCGGAGAATTTACGTTTTACGTGCATCCTTCGCAGGTTTCCCAAGCGCTTGGGAATAAAAAAGAAAATAAAACGCGGATTTTTCGTGAACAAGGTGTAAACATTCGGGTAAAACCGCATGAAACTGTTGAATCAGGCGAAATTTTATGGTAGAATATTTTTATGATATTCTACCATTTTTATTGGCAAATAAGGGGAGAATGGCTTTGTATTTAAAAAGCATAGAACTTGTAGGTTTTAAGTCCTTTGCGGACAAAACGATTCTGAATTTCGAGCCGGGCGTTACAGGGGTTGTCGGGCCGAACGGAAGCGGTAAAAGTAATATTTCCGACGCGATTCGTTGGGTTATGGGCGAAATGAGTGCAAAGGCGCTGCGCGGCGGTAATATGCAGGACGTAATCTTTAACGGTACGGAAAAGCGCAAGCCGCTCGGTTATGCGCAGGTTAGCTTAACGCTGGAGAACACCGGCCGTACATTTAATATTGATTATGATGAGGTATGCGTTTCCAGACGTGTATATCGCTCGGGTGAAAGTGAATACTATATTAACGGCGCACAGTGCCGATTAAAGGATATTCATGAACTGTTTATGGATACCGGTCTCGGTCGTGACGGTTATTCGATTATCGGACAGGGTAAGGTTAGCGAAATTGTATCCGGTAAAAATGAGGAACGCCGTAACATCTTAGATGAGGCATCGGGCATTTCCAAATACCGCCACCGCAAGGAGGAAGCACAGCGTAAGCTGGGGCATACGGAGGAAAACCTTGTGCGCATTGGCGATATCGTGACCGAGCTTGAAGGTCAGGTTGAGCCTTTGTTTAAGCAGAGCGAAAAGGCGAAAAAGTATCTGAATTTGCGTGAAGAATTAAAAAAGATTGATTTGAATTTGTTTATTCGCTCGACAGACCGGTTGAAAAAAGACGGTGATGCGGCGGATGCAAACTTTATTATTGTAACTGAGCAGCTAGGCAAATCACAGAGTGCATTTTCTGAAACAGAAGCAAAGATTGAAGAAGAAAATGCGAAGGCAGAAGCGCAGGAAAAACTGGTAGAGCAGCTGCATACGGAAAGCACGGATACCGAGGTGGTTTTGCGCGGTTATCTGGGTGAAATCGATGTTTTGAAGCAGAGGATTGAATCCGGTAAAAGTGCATCGGACAGAAGTGCGGCGGATGTGCAGAATTTGAAGGCGCGTCTCGCGGCGGCGCAGGAAAATCATGCGAGCATTGAAAATGAACGCCGCGCACTGGAAGAAAAGCTGGATGAAAAGAAAGCAGAGCTTGCAGCGCTGGAGGAAAACAGCCGCGCAACCGTTTTAGAGTATGAAGACCATGCGCGCGCAATTAATGACAACAAAAGCGATATTATTGATAAGCTCAATGAAATTGCAGAGCTGAAAGCGCAGCTTAGCTCGCTTGAAGCATTTAAAACCGGCTTTGCTGAGCGTAAGGAAGCGCTTTCCAAAACGCAGGCAGCAAGCGAACAGACAATTCGAGAGCTTGCAGATAAGAAAAAGAGTGCTGAGGCGCTTTTGAAGGCACAGCAAGAGAAAATCGCCGAATTGGAAGCAGAGTGTAATACGCTGGATACACAGATGCAGATTCAAGAGGGCAAGTATGCTGCGGCAGAGCTTTCTCGCATTCAGGCAACGGAGGCATATAACAAAAAGGCATCCCGGCTGCATATGCTGCGGGAAATGGAAAAGGATTTCGAAGGGTTTGCGCGCGGCGTAAAGGGCGTTTTAGAAGCACATACACGCGGCGCATTAAAAAGCAGAAGTATCCACGGTGCACTTACCGCGTTGATGGAGGTAGAGCCAAGGGCAGTTGTTGCGATTGAAACCGTACTCGGTGCGGCGGCGCAAAATGTCGTTGTCGAAAACGAAGAGGATGCAAAGGCGGCAATTGCGTACTTAAAGGAAAACCGTCTCGGTCGCGTGACGTTTTTACCGGTGTCCTCTGTGAAGGGGACAACGCTTGCGGAGGAAAATGAGGTTCGTGGCATGCGTGGCTATGTGGCGCTTGCAAGCGCGCTTGTGAAAACCGATGCGCGCTATGTGGGCATTATCCGTCATCTGCTGGGTAGAACGGTGGTTGCCGACAATATTGATAATGCGATTGCCATCAGCAAAAAGTTCGGGTATAAGTTCCGGGTTGTAACGCTGGAGGGCGAAGTACTCAATGCCGGTGGTGCAATTACAGGCGGCAGTGTCAATAAATCCACAGGTCTTTTAAGCCGCGCAGGCGAGATTAAAACGCTTGAAAAGGAAACTGCGGCATTAAAGCGTGAGACAGAAGCGGCAGAGGTACAGATGGAGGAAATTAAAAAGGTGATTTCTGACACGAGTACACAGCGCGCTCAATTGGCACAGAAGCTGCAGGTTGCGCAGCAGGAGTGCGTGCGCTTAGAAGCGGATGCACAATATGCGGCGCAGGACCTTTTTGCAAGTGAAAATGCTGTGGCGGCTGCTGCAGTTGAAAAAGAACAGATTGATTTGCAGATTAAGGATGCAAATGACAGTATTGCTATTGTGATTAATAAAATCACATCGAATGAATTTGCGGTAGAGGAAGCGAACCGACAGATTGCCGAACACGAGGAAAGTCTTGCAGCGTGTGAGACAGCACGTGCGGCGGCAATGGAGGCGGTTTCCCAAAAGAATATTGAGATTACGAGCTTTGGGCGCGACATTTTTGCCTATAAGCAGCGCGCAGAGGATGTGCTTGTACAGGTTGGTGAGCTTGCGCGCGATATTGAAGGTCGCGAAGCGGATATCCGCGCAAACGATGATGCAGCCGTAGAAATGCTTGCGCAAATTGCGCAGAAGGAGCAGCTTGTTTCTGATACACGCAAAAAATCTGAGCAGATTTATGCAAACATTGATGCGGCGAATGCGGCACGTGCAGAAGCGAAGGCCGCAGCTGCGCAGCTTTTGGCAGACAGCAAAGAGGCGAGAGAAAAAATCTTTGCACTGCGCGAGGAGCAGACGCGCATTAACAATCAGCGTGTGAAAATTTCGGAAGAAATGGAAAATCTTTCGGAGCGCATCTGGAACGATTACGAATTGACCTACAGCACAGCACTGGAGTACAAAGCAGAAATCGGCACAGTGACGGAGGCACAGAAAAATCTTGCATCCTTGCGCGGACAAATTCGTGCACTTGGTAATGTCAATGTCGATGCGATTGAAGAGTACAAGAGTGTGAAGGAACGATTTGACTTCCTGTCCAATCAGTTTAATGATTTGACAACTGCAAAGAAGGATTTGGAAAAGCTGATTGCTTCCATCCAGGAAAAAATGAAGGAGCAGTTTAAGGTGCAGTTTGCGGTGATTAACAAGCACTTCAGCGAAACCTTTACGGCACTGTTTGGCGGCGGTAGAGCGGAGTTAAAGCTTGTGGATCCGGAAAATGTACTCGAAAGCGGCATTGAAATTGAAGCACAGCCGCCGGGCAAGAAGCTGCAGAATTTGAGTTTGCTCTCCGGTGGTGAGATGGCGTTTACGGCGATTGCGCTTTTGTTTGCAATTTTGAAGGTGCGCCCGACACCATTCTGCGTGCTTGACGAGATTGAAGCGGCGCTTGATGAATCGAACGTATACCGATTTGCAGACTATGTGCGTGACTACAGCAAGAA
>JAFQPV010000077.1 GCA_017411585.1 Clostridia bacterium
ATCAAATGCAAGTGCGGTACCGTCAAATTCCGATACCGCGCACACATTTTATTCTTAAACTTATATATTTTCGAGATGCTTATTGAGTGCCTCGACAAGAGCATCTGCGTCTGCGCCGTGGACAGCACAAGCATCCTCAATTGACTCACCGCTTGCCGACGGACAACCCAGGCAATGCATACCCATCTGCAGGAAATACTGCGCCGTTGTCGGATCCAATCTCAAAACCTCTGCAATAATCATGTCCTTAGTTATTTTCATTTTCTTTTTCCTCCCCAATTATTTCTGTTTTATTTTCCACAGCTGTTTCTTCAGCAGTGTTTACCACACTTTTTTCAACTCGAACCTCATCTAAAGTCTCGCCATTAAAGATTTTTTCAAACTCTTCACCGTTAATTTTTTCGCGCTTCAACAGCTCTTGTGCTACACGTTCAAGCGCATCCATATTCTCGGTTAAAATCTTTTCACAACGCTTGTATGCACCATCGATAATGTTTTTAACCTCACGGTCAATCTTGCTTGCAACCTCTTCGCTGTAATCTTTTGCATGACCAAAGTCTTTACCGATAAACACTTCCTGTGAAGAACCATAGTTAATCGGCCCGAGCGCATCGCTCATACCGTACGTCGTAACCATATCTCTTGCAATCTTCGTTGCGCGTTCAATATCGTTTGAAGCACCGGTACTAATATCGTCAAGCGTGAGTTTTTCAGCTACACGCCCGCCAAGCAAAACAACAAGCTCATCGAGCATTTGCATTTTAGAAGAATACCACTTATCCTCCTTCGGCAAATGCAGCGTATACCCGCCTGCCATACCGCGCGGAATAATCGATACCTCATGCACAGGGTCCTGACTTTCAAGACAGCGCGTTGCAACTGCGTGACCAGCCTCGTGGTATGCTGTCAGCTTATTCTCTTCGTCAGTAATTTTTCTGGATTTTTTCTCTGTGCCGATGACAACCTTAAGCATTGCATCTGCGAGGTGCTGTTTGTTAATTTCAGCCTTATGCTCACGTGCCGCCAAAAGCGCAGCTTCGTTCATAAGGTTAGAAAGGTCTGCTCCCGTAAAACCGGAAGTGGATTTTGCAACAACCGCTAAATCAACCTCTGCCGCGAGCGGTTTACCCTTTGCGTGCACCTTAAGAATTTCTTCTCTGCCGCGCACATCCGGTCTGCCAACCACAATCTGACGGTCAAATCTGCCCGGTCTCAAAAGCGCCGGGTCTAATATATCCGGTCGGTTGGTTGCCGCCAAGATAATTACGCCGTTATTTTCTTCAAAACCGTCCATCTCAACAAGCAACTGATTGAGCGTTTGCTCGCGTTCATCGTGACCACCGCCGAGACCTGCACCTCTGTGGCGACCCACGGCATCGATTTCGTCAATAAACACGATACAAGGACTATTTTTCTTTGCCTGGTCAAACAAATCGCGCACACGCGAAGCGCCGACACCAACAAACATTTCAACAAAATCAGAACCGCTGATGCTGAAAAACGGCACGCCCGCTTCACCGGCAATAGCCTTTGCAAGTAAAGTTTTACCCGTTCCCGGAGGGCCAACAAGCAATACACCGCGCGGAATACGCGCGCCCAAGTCCGTAAAACGTTTTGGCTCTTTTAAGAAGGAAACAATTTCCTCAAGCTCTGCCTTTTCTTCATCCGCACCGGCAACATCCTTGAAGGTAACCTTCTTTTTAGATTCGTGCATCATTTTTGCGCGACTCTTTCCAAACGACATTGCCTTGCCGCCGCCCTGCGACTGCTGCATAAAGAAAAAGTAAATAAATGCAAACAAGCCAAGCATTCCGAGAATCGGCAGGAGCGACACCCACCAAGGTGTGCCTTCCGGTGTTTTTGTAATATATGTCAACTTGCCCTCACGCACCTGCGCGCGAATGGTTTCACCGACATCTTGTTCAAACACAAGTGCATTCGGAATTTCTACTTCAATAATATTGCTTCCCTTTTGCACCGTTGGCTTTCCTTCTTCACCAACATTTTGCATAGGCTCGCTCAGCTTTGCAACCGCAACATTTCCGCTCACTGTCAGCTCAACAACCCTGCCAGCCTCTATTTCACGAATTAAATCTGAATATACTTTTTTGGTTACACCGGTTTGTGTTCCGGAAATCGTATACACCATCGCAAGCAGGACGGCAATTAAGATTACATAGAACCCAATCCCTTTTAAATGCTTTTTCAAATTATCAACTCCCTCAAGTGCCAATTATGTACAACAGATAGTATTTTAACACAAAAAGGCTAAATTTACACTGCTTTTAACCAAACTTCACAAAATGTTAAAATTTAGCTTATTTCTCGTACACTTCGCGTTTTAAAATTCCAATATACGGCAGATTTCTAAATTTTTGTGCATAATCAAGTCCATAACCGATAACATATTCGTCCGGAATTGCAAAACCGACATAATCTACCGGTACCTCTGTCTTTCTTCTGGATGGCTTATCTAAGA
>JAFQPV010000078.1 GCA_017411585.1 Clostridia bacterium
GATGCTTTCTTCAACAGGCAAAATCTGTGGCCATCTGCCGTCGTGCCCCTTCATATTCCAACCAACAAGACAAAATTCTGCTTTGCTTACGCCTGCTTTCTTATATGCCTCCATAACTTTGATTACATCATCAAATGTGCATGCAACATGAACATCGGGTTCATTTTCGGGCGTTTGTTCTGCGATTGTACACGGTACAGGCTTCCACGCCATACGGATACGCACATTTGGGGATTCGACTGAATATTTAAGAGCGGTTGACTATCATTTTTATTATATGGTATCAAAAGATTGCATCTTGCATATCGATAATACTTCACACACGCTTACCCCCGGAACAATTGTAATAATTCCACCGGGTGTAAAATATTGTTTTGAAATAAATTCCGTTGTTGAGGTTATAAGTATAAACTACGATTATACGCAAAAGCACTCGCATATAATTATGGAAGTTGAGCCTGTTGAAGCAAAGAGCTTTCATTTTCGCGATATTATAGAAAAAAGCACTTTTGAATCATGTGCGTTTCTTAACAGCCCTATTGTTGTTGATAATATGAGCTATTTGCTTGATGATATTAATAAAATTTTAGCTGAATTTTCCTATAAAAAGCAACTTTACACTGAGGTTTCATCCGCTATATTCAAAAATATTATATACGAAATTGTACGGCATATCTCTTTTGACAGTAAAGGGTCAGAAAGCATAAACATTATTTTGGATTATATTCATAATCATTATCACGATGATATAGACAATAATATCCTCTCCTCGGTTGTGGGATATCATCCTTATCATCTGAACAGACTTATGAAAACTTATACGGGAACAACCCTTCGGCAATATTTAATAAACTATCGCATAGAGGCTGCAAAACGGTATCTTCGGGAAACGAATATGCAGATTGCAAATATTTCGGAAATATGCGGATATATCAATTTCAGCAACTTTTCAACAGAGTTTAAAAGAAAAACAGGATTAACTCCAAGTGTTTACCGAAAGGAAACCAGACACTTGCTTTAGAATTATTTGCTGTTTATCGGATTATTTTAAAGAAAAAAATCCTTGAAACACAATAGTTTCAAGGATTTCTTGGTTGCGGGGATGGGATTTGAACCACACGACCTTGCCAAATTCTCTGCTGAGAATTTATCTTCGTCCCGCCTTGCGGTTCCCGACATTTGTCTGCGGCGATAAATCGCCTTGCCCTCTGTCGACCGCTGCGGGGTATACACAATGCCTTCTTCTGCCACCGGCAGCGGCATTGTGCATGCCCCCAACGAGCACCGCTCGCCGTGCTCATAACCCGATAAGCGCATAAATTTCTATTCTACGCAATAACAAAAAATTCCCCGGTCTATTGACCGAGGAATTTTCTTGGTTGCGGGGATGGGATTTGAACCACACGACCTCCGGGTTATGAGCCCGACGAGCTACCAGACTGCTCTACCCCGCGATATGTTTCGCTCTTGCGACTATGATAGTATAGCACACTTTTTTTCATTTGTAAAGCCCTTTTTAAAAATTTACTTTTAGCATGCTCAATAACGGAAAAATTATGCATCCTTCTTTTGTTTTAAATATTTTTCGCGCGTTGCAAGACCGCCGCGAATATGCCGTTCCTCCTTATTGTTCTCCAAAACATGCTGCACCTGACCGTAAAGTATAGAGTTTAAGCTTCGCAACCGCTCGGTCACGTCTTTATGTACAGTCGATTTCGACACGCCGAAGTGCTTGGCGGTTTCACGCACTGTTGCGTTATGTTCTGCAATATATTCCGAAAGCAGAAGCACTCGTCTGCAGATATAGTCCTTCATTCCCTCACCTCATGTATTTGGCTCTCACCAAATCATATGCAAAGGAAATGCGCTTTATGCGAAAAAACAGGCGATGCTCTTCTCGCACCGCCTGCTACACTTCGTATTTACTGTGCCACATTCATTTCGGAAACAATATCCTGCACCGCTGTCTGCAGACCACCCAGCACAGCGTTTGCAAATGCCGCATCTGCCTGAACAGTCCAAACATCATTTTCTTTTTTCACCGGAACGGAAACTGTATTGGTCACGGTTGTATTCTCGGTCTCTTCCATCGCCTGTGTATAAATCTCCAATGTCTTTTGTGCGTATGCTTCTTCCGACAACGGCGTCTGTGCAAAATTTGCTTCTAATGCAAAATTGATAAGCTTTTCAAGTGCTGCCTGTATCACCGGTTTCATATCTCTTGCGGTAATCTGGGCGGTAACAGTCACGGTGTTCTCATCCGCTTTTTCCGCAGAAAGAATCTTATAATCTAATGAATCAAACAAAAGTTTCATAAATGGCTCATGCGTCAAAACGCCTTCCAGCTCCGATACTGCTCCCTCTGTCGCAAGAAATTTTTTTGCAGCTTCCATATCCGCCGCCTTCAGTGCGTCCAAAAGCGCCTGCACTGCCAGTTTCGCCGCTTCTTCAGAAGTTACCTGTACCCCCGGCTTCGCAGCAGAATCTTTTTTCTCGCCGCAACCAACCATTGATAATACCAGTATAGCTGACAGTAGCACTGCCATAATCTTTTTGATTGTAGGTTTCATTTTTAAATCCTCCTTATACATGGCTTTACTAAATTCATTATATACAACCTATACATATTTGTCAATTTAAAAGAGGATGCGAAAATCTGTGTTCACATCCTCTTTTAATCACTTCTTGAAATATGCCTTTATCAATCGAATCGCCACCGGTGACAAAAGCGCCACCGCGATTAAGTTCGGGATAACCATTAAACCGTTGAAGGTATCTGCAATGCCCCACAACAGCCCCAAATCCACAGTTGCACCAAGAATGGCAACCGCCGAATACACAAGCATAAACGGCTTGTTGATGCGCGTACCGAAAATAAACTCAATACAGCGCGTACCGTAAAGTCCCCAACCGAGAATGGTGGAAAACGCAAAGCAGCACATTGCAATCGCGCTGAAAACCGTAACCCAGTTGCCGTAGGTTGCCGCAAATCCACTGATAGTCAGCTCTGCACCTGCCGCAACACCATACTGAATTGAATTCCCGCTGCAAAGAATGACCAAGGCTGTCAGTGTGCAAATCACAATTGTATCTGCAAACACCTCAAAGACACCGAACAAACCCTGCTTCACCGGAGAATCTGTTTCCGCTGCTGCATGCGCAATCGGTGCCGTACCGAGACCTGCCTCGTTCGAGAAAATACCGCGGGATACACCGCGTTTCATCGACTCAAACATCGAGCCAACAATACCGCCCGTCACTGCTTGCGGTGTAAATGCGCCCCTGAAAATTGAAGCAAACACTGCAGGAACATGCTTATAATTAATAATAACTACACCAAGACCCAACACAACATACAAAAACGCCATAATCGGCACAAGCTTTTCGTTCACACGGCCAAGGCGCTTGATACCGCCAAGCAACACCGATGCAACCAACACTGCAATTACAATGCCTATGATTAGATTCACAGTTGGATTACCACCGGCAGGCACCAAACCAAATCCGGACAGAGAGGAATTAATGGAGGTAATAATCGCATTTACCTGTGTAGCATTACCGGTACCAAATACCGTCAGCACACCGAGCACTGCAAAAATGTATGCAAGCCACATCCAGTTTTTACCGAGTCCGTTCTTAATATAATACATCGGACCGCCAACATAATCCCCCTTGTCGTTGCGCTCACGAAAATGCACTGCAAGGGTAACCTCAACAAACTTCGTACACATACCCAAAAGCGCCGAAACCCACATCCAGAATACCGCACCCGGACCACCGAAAGCAATCGCACCGGCAACACCGGCAATATTGCCCGTACCTACCGTTGCCGCCAATGCAGTACACACCGCCTGAAACGGTGTAACAGAGCCTGCCTTTGCATCATTCTTCTTAAAAATCTTGCCCAATGTTTCGCGCATAGCGATTCCGAATTTACGAATCTGCACAAAATTCAATCGCAGCGTAAGGTATAAACCGACGCCGATGATGAGCACCATTGCCGGCGCACCCCAGACAACAGCGTTCACTTTGTCGTTTATTTCAGAAATCCATTCTATCATAGCTCTTCTCCTTTTTCATTTCTGTTTTCTATTATATGGTAAGTAAATACCCTTTGTCAAGGAATATAGTGCAAAAACCAAGGAAGATTAGTGCAATTCCAGGCTTGAAATATGAATAAAAATGCTGTAAAATAATGCTGACGTATAGAATTAGGAAGTGATGATTTGCAAAACTTTAACCACACAAGCTTTATGAATACGGTCCTGGACTTTGGTGAAGCTATGATGGGCTGCGGCGCAGAGGTCAGCCGTGTAGAAGACAGTATCAAGCGCATTTGCGCAAGCTACGGCTACAAAGACACACAGCTGATGGCAATCAGTGTCGGCATTGTACTAACCATCACGCCGCCGGACAGTGATGCACGCACACAGCTAAGACGCTGCTCCTCAGGCGGCAATAATTTTTCTCGTCTGAGCGAATTGAATGCTCTTTCACGCATGGTTTGTGAGACAACGCCATCTTTAGAAACCTTTTCCAAAAAGCTGGCTGTTATTTTAACACCGGATACAAGCCGACGGACCTATATCAAAAACGGAATCGGTGCAATTTTGGCTGCATGCGGCTGTACCGTGTTTTTCGGCGGCACAGTTGCAGACTGCATTCCGACGACAATTTGTGCATTGCTGATTTTCTTTTTAGATAAACATTTAAAAAGCAAAACACCGAATGCCTCTGCGTATAATTTTGTCAGTGCGTTATTATCGGGCATTTTAGCCGTTACAATATGTAATTTCCTGCCGTTTAACCGCGATATGGTTATTATTGGCATCATCATGCTGCTCATCCCCGGTATCCTTTTGACAAACTCAATGCGTGATATGCTTTTAGGCGATACCCTGACCGGCAGTGCACGGCTGTTCGAAGCCGTACTTGGAGCTGCTTGTCTTGCCGCAGGCATTACTGTTGCCATCTTACTGTTTGGAGGAGGTGTGCGGATATGACAACCCAAGAAATTCTGATCGGGCTTTTATCCGCGCTCGTGATGACGCTCGGCTTCGGCTTCTACTTTAACCAACGCATTAAGCACGCAATCATTGCCTCCCTCGTTGGAATGCTTACATGGGGTGTATATTTATTATTTATGCCTGCAACGGACAACATCTTTTTACTCTCAGCTGCCGCAACCGCTTTTGCAGGCCTTGCTTCGGAGGTTATGGCACGTGTGTTAAAAATTCCGGCAAGTGCCTTTCTCACGGTTGCCGTGGTGGTGCTTATTCCGGGGCGTTCGCTGTATTACACACTCTACTATGCCATTGCCGGTGCAAGACTTGCCGCAACGCAGTTTGGCATTGATACACTGTTGGTTGTACTCGGCATTTCTGCCGGTATTGTTTTTACCAGCGTATGTGCCAGAGCCTTTACCGCTGTATGGAACAAATTCAAAAAATAAAACGTTTTCCCCTAAATATTGCGTCTTTGGCACAGATTACCACAAGACGTTGCGTACAAAAAATTCTTTGCCTTTTCAAAGCAAAAAAAGCTTGACAATTTACGTTAACCGCTGTATAATATATAGCGTATTCGCGTCCGTTTCGGATGCAATTTGTAAGACGGAGCGCACCACAGGTGCTTTCCATAGAAACGAATGATTCGGCAGGAGGTGCAAACATGCTTAGAACATACCAACCTAAAAAGAGACAGAGAAGCAAGGTTCACGGCTTCAGAAAGAGAATGAGCACTGCGAACGGCAGAAAGGTTCTGGCTAGAAGAAGACTTAAGGGTAGAAAAAGATTGTCAGCATAAAAGGCCACTTTGTGGTCTTTTCTTGTAGTTAGGTGTTTTGGCGGTGAGAATATGAAACAGACGAGCTCTATGAAATACAATCGAGATTTCAAACGGCTCTACAGTCGCGGTAAGTCAATTGCGGCAGGATATTTGGTGCTGTATTATCAAAAAAATAAGCTTGGCAAAAATATCCTCGGAATCACCGTAACCAAAAAGTTTGGCAAGGCGGTACAGCGTAACCGCATCCGTCGACTGATTAAGGAATGCTACCGTTTGCGTGAAGCAGAGATGAACATCGGCTACAATTTGGTTTTGGTCGCGCGCAATCGCGCAATTGATGCAGATTTTGAAAAAATCGGTCGCGATCTAAGCTACTTGCTGAAAAAAAGCGGCATAATCGGGGAATGATTTTTCAGTCCCCTTATTTTGCTTAGCAAAACTGTTTTAAAATCAGGGTGCTTATATGAAAAGAGCTTTACTTTGGTGCATCCGCACTTATCAAAAGTATATTTCTTCCAATAAGGGATACGCTACATGTAAGTATTATCCAACCTGCTCGGCATACGCCTATGAGGCAATCGAAACACGCGGTATTTTCATCGGCTCCGCTTTGGCGATTTGGCGTATTCTGCGCTGCAACCCGTTCAGCCGCGGCGGATACGACCCTGTACCGCAAAAACGAAACAGAAAACAAATGTAACTGTACATAGAATACAAGTGAGGTAAAGATATGAATTTATTCTCTTTGCTGATTTTCCGCCCGATGGGATGGCTTTTGCAAATATTGTATTCCTTTATTCAGAACTACGGTTTGGCGCTGATTGTGTTTACAGTGCTGATTAAGCTGTTGATTTTACCATTGAATATAAAATCACAGAAAGCAATGTATAAGCAACAAAAGCTCCAGCCGCTGATGCAGGAAATTCAAAAAAAATATGCACACGACAAAGAAAAGCAGAGTCAGGAACTGATGAAGCTTTACAAAGAAAACGGCGCAAGTCCGACAGCAGGTTGTCTGCCGATGCTGATTCAGTTTCCGCTGATTATCGGTTTATATCAGGTTCTTCGTATGCCGCTTTCGTTTATGCTTGGTGTTGACTTTAACACGCCTGAAAACATCAACAAGGTTATCGACCTTCAGCGTCTTGTCGGCGAAAATGCTACGCTTGCCGCAACTGCTAAAGATGGTTTTTTAACCGGCACAATGGAAAATCTTGCAAACCTGTTCCAGATTGAAATGAGCAGCTTTGCTTCTTCTTTGGCAAACCTCGGTCAGTCGCAGTTTGCCGATTGGAAAATCAATTTTGATTTTCTCGGTTTAGACCTTTCGAGATATCCGAGCGAATTTCCGCTCTTCTCGTTCTTGTTCGGCGGTCAGCTCGATGAAGCTCAGTTTTGGGCAACCTTGCCGCTCCTGCTGATTCCGGCGCTCGCCGGCATTACCAGCTGGATTTTGGCAAAAATGACACAGAACAAGCAAAAGAACACGCAACAAACCAGCACTTCTACAACTGCTGAAGACACCACCGCACAGATGAACAAATCCATGACGTTAATGATGCCGCTCATGTCCTTGTTTTTCTCGTACACTCTGCCGGCCGGCATCGGTCTGTACTGGATTGTTTCGAATGTATTCCAGTTGGTGCAGCAGCATGTGACAAACGTGATTTTAAAAAGAAAAGAGGATGAGATCGTTGTTATCGACACAATTAAAAAGAATAGAAAAAACGGCAAAGACCGTTGATGAAGCTATCGAACTCGCACTCGCAGAACTCGGTGCAAGCAGACAGCAAGTTGAAGTTGAAGTTTTGGATGAAGGCAGCAAAGGTCTGTTCGGCATTTTGGGCAGCAAAGATGCCCGCGTTATTGTAACGAAGAAGGATTCCCCCGCTGACAAAGCAACCGCTTTTTTAAGCGATTTGTTCTTGAGTATGGGCATTCGTGTGCAGATTGATGCACAAATGGACGGCGACAACTTAAATATTGATTTAAGCGGTAACGATATGGGTATTGTAATCGGTAAGCGTGGCGATACACTCGACTCCATCCAGTACCTCACAAGCCTCGTAGTAAATAATTCTAAAGGCAGCTACATCAAGGTGACCATCGACACAGAGAACTATAGAGAAAAGCGCAAGGAGGCCTTGGAAGCACTTGCAGTACGTATCGCAAGCAAGGTTGAAAGAACCGGCAAACGCCACACCTTTGAGCCGATGAATCCGTACGAAAGACGCATCATCCACTCCAAGCTGCAAGCCTATGAAAATGTGACCACCTATTCTATCGGCGAAGACCCGAACCGCAAAATCGTGGTTGTATTAAAGGACAAAGAAAAATAAGAAAGCTGAAAAAGGTCGCAATTGCGACCTTTTTTTGAAAGAAGGCATAAATATGCAAAAAACAGATACGATTGCTGCAATCGCAACACCTGCAGGCGTCGGCGGCATCGGTACAATCCGTATCAGCGGACCGAATGCCATTTGCGCGACAGATCACATCTTCTTTGCGGCAGACAAAAAAAAGCTCGCCGACTGCGAAACACACACCGTACATTACGGCTTTATCAAAGACCCGGAAACGCTTGAAAAAACAGACGAGGTGCTCGTCACCCTAATGCGCGCACCGCGCACCTTTACAGCAGAGGATGTCGTGGAAATTTCAACACACGGCTCCCCGACGGTCCTTGCTAAGGTTATGGATTTACTGCTCGGCTGCGGTATACGCCCTGCTGAAGCGGGCGAATTTACCAAGCGCGCCTTTTTAAACGGTCGAATCGACCTATCGCGCGCCGAAGCTGTGCTTGATGTGATTCATGCGGACTCGGATGCCTCATTAAAAAGCGCAATCGCCCAGCTCGATGGCGGTCTTGCGCGCAGAATTGATGAAATCCGACAACCTCTTTTATACTGCTGTGCACAGTTTGCCGCAGCTGTAGATTATCCGGATGATGAAATCGCGGAGTTGACAGATACAACACTTGCTGAAATTTTAGAACAAGCCATTGCCGCCTGTGACCATTTACTCGCAACTGCGCATGACGGCTGTATGGCAAAAAACGGTATTTCCTGTGTCATCGCCGGCAAACCAAATACCGGCAAAAGCTCGCTTTTAAACGCGTTGACGAACTCCAACCGCGCCATTGTAACCGATATTCAAGGGACAACGCGTGATGTGATTGAACAAACGCTGACGCTGGACGGTATTGCACTTCGCCTGTTTGATACGGCAGGCATCCGCGAAACAGCAGATACCGTAGAAAAAATCGGCGTTCAAAAAACCTTGGACTATATCCATGCAGCTGACCTAGTCCTTCTGATGTTGGACAGTAGTAATGAAATCACAGAAGAAGACCGAGAGTGTGCTCAAGCTGCAAAAGACAAACCAATGCTTGTACTTTTAAACAAATCCGATTTGGATACCAAAACGGATGACTCTTCTGCAGCTACCTTGGCAAACGGCGCACCGATTCTGCACATCAGCACGCGCACCGGTGCAGGCTTAGACGATTTACGCACAGCAATCTGTAATCTGTGTCGCACAAAAGAAATCCGTACCGCAGACAATCTGCTTTCCAATCTGCGCCATATCCACGCATTAAAGGATGCACGCGCTTCTTTGACAAGTGCGGCGCAAACACTAAAAGACGGTATGCCAGCCGATATGTGCGTGATTGATGTAAACGATGCACTCGAGCATCTCGGACTGATTACCGGCATCACAGTTTCCGGCGATATCGTCAATGAGATTTTTGCTAACTTCTGCGTAGGTAAATAAAGAAAAGCTGAACGAATTTTAAAATTTTAAATTCGTTCAGCTTTTTTAATTCACTTATTGTTGGATGGCTTTTGTTTTCCACTTGCCGCGCGCATAGAAAATCGCAGTTAAAACCGCACCGAGCACCCAAGTAATCAACAAAGAAATCTGAATACATACACTCTGTCCGTGCGGCAGCTCCGGCGTTGTAGTCGCCCAGGAAATGCCGTATGCAATTGGAATACGAACCAGAACCGTTGTAATCAACGAAATCCACATCGGCGTCATCGTATCGCCCGCGCCGCGCATAATGCCCGAAAGGCTCTGCGTTACCGCCATTGCAATATAGCCGACCGCCAAAATCTTCATCAAATCACAGCTCAACTCCACCAAGGCAGGCGTGTCCGTAAACATACCCATCAGATATTTACCGAACAGCAAAATGATGCCTGTAATTGCCGCAGAACAAACAACCGCCATCAGCGTACCCTGCTTTGCACCCTTGGTGACACGGTCATAAAGCCCTGCGCCGACATTCTGCCCTGCGTAGGTCGTCAATGCCATACCGAATGAGAAGTTCGGCATCATCGCAAAGCCGTCGACACGCATAACAACCACATTTGCCGCAATAAACATTTCGCCGAACTGATTTGTCAGCGACTGGACAATAATCATCGCCGACGACATAATCGCCTGCGTTGCACCCGAAGGCAAACCGAGGCGAATCAGCGTTTTTACATAGCTGCCGACCGGCTTTAAAAACTTCAGCTTCAAATCAAAATACTCGCGCATTTTCGAAAGCTTGATTAAACAAAGCACCGACGAAATCAACTGCGCAATCACGGTTGCAAGTGCAACGCCCGGCACGCCCATTTTTAAAGAAGCAACAAAATAAATATCCAGGAAAATATTGATAACCGTTGCGACCAGCAAATAAATCAGAACGGAAACCGAATCACCCATACCGCGGATGATACCGGATAAAATGTTGTAAAACGCCATACCCGCAATGCCGACAAGCGAAATAATCAAATACCCCGCGCAATCCTCAAGGATGCTTGCCGGCGTATTTAAAAGACGCAAAAGCGGGCGAATCAGCGGCGTCGCGATAATAATAAGCCCGACACAGGCAATCAGCGTCACCGTAATACAATTGCCGATGGTATGCGAAAGTGCCTCACGGTTGCGCGCACCATAATACTGCGCTACCATGATGCTCGCTCCGGCGGAAATGCCGATAAACAGCACCAAAAGCAAATTCAGAATCGGCATCGCACTGCCGACCGCGGCAAGCGCATTATCGCCGACATACTTGCCGACAACGATACTGTCGACCGTGCTGTACAATTGCTGTGCAATATTGCCGATAAGCATCGGAAGCGTAAAGCTTAATATACCTTTCCACGGCGCACCTTCACGCATATCGGTCGGCGCAAATAAACTTTTCATCATTCTGTCATCCCTCTGTTTCCAAATAAACTCGCATTGTACAGTATAGCACAAAACGGAAAAATTTTCAAGTGGAATCATAACCACCAGTAAACTGGTGGTTTGCACAGCCCCTATAAGGGGCTATTACAGGCTTAACCCCTACAAGGGGCATCGAAGCCTGGCACCGCATTACTATTTCAAGCAGCCGCTCATGTGCGGCTGTCTTTTTTTGCTTACATATTCTTGTTACCCGTAAACGGGTCCATATATTCTTTTATACTTATCTGATCTGTTGCATAATCTTCCTCAAGTTGATTTCTTATATATTCTGCTATCACCTTTTTATTCCGTCCTACTGTATCTACATAGTATCCTCTGCACCAGAAATGTCTTGAACCATACTTGTATTTTAAGTTTGCATGCCTATCAAATATCATTAGTGAACTTTTCCCCTTGAGATATCCCATAAATTGTGCTATACTTATGTATGGCGGAATACTTACTAGCATATGTATATGGTCTATGCATGCTTCTGCTTCTATTATTTCTACTCCTTTTTGTTCGCAGAGCTTTCTTAATATTTCTCCTATATCCCTTTTTAACTGACCATATACTTCTTTTCTCCGATATTTCGGTGCAAAAACTATATGGTATTGACATCTGTACTTTGAGTGTGCTGTGTTTTTAATTTCGTTTGTATTCTTTTTCATCATTGTTTAAAACCTCCTTGGTGTTTTAGTAATGCGGTCGCCAAACCATTTACTATTATACCATAGGAGGTTTTATTTGCTAAAGCTTTTTTCTTCCCCCAGTAGAACTGGGGGTTTATTTCCACGCCTTAAGGCACCAATAAAA
>JAFQPV010000079.1 GCA_017411585.1 Clostridia bacterium
CCGCAAGAAGGAAGAAGAACCGGCTGAAGCTGAACCGCCGAAGAAAAGCGATGAAGTTCTTCTTTTAGAAGAGATTTCCGAATCCTTAAAGAAACTGGCAGAAGAAAAAGAAAGAGTTTAATTTAAAAAGGGGTATTTACCCCTTTTTTATTATCAATACAGGAGGCAAATTATGAACATTTGGCATGACATCGATTCAAAACGCATCACCCCTACCGATTTTGTTGCCGTAATTGAAATTTCCAAAGGCAGCAAAAAGAAATATGAATTAGACAAAGAAACCGGCTTGATTATGTTGGATCGTATTCTATACACCTCTACACACTACCCGGCAAATTACGGTTTCATTCCGCGCAGTTATGGTGACGACAATGACCCATTGGACGTCTTGGTTTTATGTTCAGAGCCAATCGAGCCATTAACTCTTGTTCGCTGTTACCCAATCGGCGTAATAAAAATGATTGATGACGGTATGGGAGACGAAAAAATCATTGCTATCCCATTTAAAGACCCGGCATACAATTCTTATAAACATATCAACGAATTACCCAGACACATCTTTGAAGAAATGCGCCACTTTTTCAGAGTCTACAAAGAGCTTGAAGATAAAGAAACAGCTGTAAACGAAATCGGCGACCCACAGGAAGCAATACAAATCGTTGAAGACTCCATTAATCGTTATAAAGAAATGTTTGGAAACTAAAAAAACAGTGCCTTTGTGCAAAGGCACTATTTTTTTATCTTGTTTTTATGAGAGATGAACAAAAATTCCACACAGAATTCCATTATTTTACATATGCGTTAAGCTTTTTGTAGCAATTGCTTGACTTTTTTTGTGCAAAAAGATATAATTAATATAATTATAAAGTTGATTTTAGCGCCATTTTATGCGAAAAACGACGACACAGAAAGGCATATGGTGGACTATGTCCGAACAAAAATTATCTCCCTATGCCTCTATGACAGACGAGGAGATTGTCACGCTGGCACAAAAGGCGGACAAAAAAGCGGTTGAATATATTTTAGAAAAATACAAAGGCCTTGTAAAAGCGCGTGCACGTGCTTACTTTTTGATTGGCGCAGATGCAGAAGACCTCATACAAGAAGGTATGATCGGTCTGTACAAGGCAATCCGGGATTTCAACAAGGAAAAGCAAGTTGGCTTTGCGGCTTTTGCTGATATATGCACCACGCGTCAGATAGTAACCGCGGTAAAAACAGCAACAAGACAAAAACACATTCCGCTCAACAATTACGTTTCTTTAAACAAGCCGGTTTCTTCGGACGATTCTGAAAAAACGATGCTCGATTATTTATCGGAAAACCTGATTTCCGATCCGGAGCAGATTGTCATTAATCAGGAATCGTATGACAGCATCAACAAAAAAATCGGCAGTATTTTAAGTGATTTTGAACTACGCGTTTTAGAATTGTATTTGTCCGGCAGAAGCTATCAGGAAATTGCTGATACACTTGATAAATCCGCAAAGTCTATTGACAATGCACTGCAGCGCACAAAGCGCAAAATCGAAGAAGGCTTAATGCAAAAACAACTATGACTCTTACCGCAAACATCATAGCGGTACAATATAACAAAGTGAGGGATAACTATGTACGAAGACAAGACTCTGGTATGTAAGGATTGCGGAAACGAATTTGTTTTCACCGCCGGAGAACAGGAATTTTATGCAGAAAAGGGCTTTGAAAATGAGCCGACACGCTGCAAAGATTGCAGAGCTGCTCATAAAGCAGCTATGCGCCAGGCACGTGAAATGCACGATGTAATTTGTGCAGATTGCGGCAAACCGGCACAGGTTCCGTTCCTGCCGAAGGATGACAGACCGGTATACTGCAGCGAGTGCTTTGAAAAGCACAGAGGCTAACGAAAAAACGTTAAAAAGCGTATTGTTGATTCAATACGCTTTTTCGTTGAATGAAGCACGCAGGTGAATTTATGATCGAAATTAACAGTAAAACAAATAAAACCTATAAAATGCTAAGTGCATTGCACGCAAAAAAAGGCAGGAAGG